>NZ_JAWOCL010000121.1:0-16936 GCF_046483825.1 Sodalinema sp. | reverse complement strand
GCGATTGCTTCAGGGGACACCATCGATGGCGGTTTCTGCGGTCACCTCGACCTCCCCAACCGTAGAAGCGACAACCTGGCGACATCAAGACGATGGAACGGTGGTTTTGTTCTCTCCTCGCCCCGTCAACCCGGTTGATCTAAACTCAACCTGTCCCTAGGTTATTCCTTGGGTTATTCATCATTTTCAGGGTGAGTCAAGACATAATCAAATAACAAAAGATATGGGACAAATAAGAAAGATGTTTATACCAATTTTCACAAGTCGTGCTATCAATGTCTGTAGGGGAACCCACCCCTAACCCCTCCCAGGAGGGGACGGCTGTTCGCCCTCCTCAGTTTTAGATGTATAGCAAGCATTTGAAAAAAAGGTATTAAATAGAGCAAAAAGTCTTTTGTTTATGATTATTTAGAACTAACTTTTAACCCCTCAAAATCCCATGGCCCGTTTAACCGGTTTAAAACTAACTCATTCCTGGTATCGTCGCAGCTTTAGTCTTGTCCTCAGTGTCTGTTTTCTCCTCGGACTGTCCCTTTCCCTCGGTCTCTCTCGGGGAAGCGCGACCCCCGTGACGGCTTCCGTCGAGATCACTCAGAGCGACGTTTATGCCCAAAATGATGCCTATGCCCAAGAACAACAGGGGCGATCGCACCTCAACGCCGGCCATTTCCAGGCCGCCGCCGACCAATTTGCGGCCGCCGCCGCTGGCTTTGGCCGCAGCGGCGATCGCCTCTCCCAAGCCGGTAGCCTCACCTATCAAGCCCTAGCCCTCTACCAACTCGGACAACTCTTACCCGCCCAAAGCACCATCAGCCAAGCCTTCAGCCTTCTCGAAGCCGATGAATCTCCCCATCGCAGCGCCGTAGAAGCCCAGGCCCGCTTAACCCAGGGGCAAATTCAACTGGCCAGCGGTGACGCTCAAAGCGCCCTCGATAGCTGGGAACGGGCGGCTGACCTCTATCAACTCGGGGGCGATCGCCTCGGGGAATTAGGCGCACTCACCAATCAATCCATTGCCCTACAAAGTCTGGGCCTCTACCGCCGCTCCCAACAACAACTCGAACAAATTACCGCCCAACTCGACACCTTAGACCCCTCCCAGACCAGTCCCCAATTACAGGTATCGGCCCTGACCGACTTAGCCATTGCTCAACAAGTGGTGGGCAACGTTCAAGCCTCACAACAACTGTTACGTCAAGCCCTAGAATTAGCCCAATCCGAGACTCTGCCTCAAACCAGTTTAATTCTGCGGGCCTTAGCCAACAGTTATCGGGCCTTAGACAACATCCCGCAAGCCCAAGCTCTCTATCAGCAAGCCGCCAGCGAGGCCAGAACCCCCTTAGACCGCATCACCGCCGAATTGGAACAGGCCAGCCTGTTGCTGCAAACGGGCCAATCTCAACAAGCGACCCAACAACTTCAACAACTTCAACCCCAACTGGCTCAGCTCCCCCCCAGTCGTCGCGGCATTTATGCTCGGGTCAATTTCGTAGAAAACTATGCTCAGCTCGCCCCTCCAGAAGAACGTCGGGCCTTAGCCGACCTGTTGGCCGGGGCCATTGAGCAAGCCCGAGCGTTACAAGATGGACGAGCCGAAGCCTTAGCCGTCGGGCAATTGGCACGAGTCTATGAACAACAGGGACAACGACGCGAGGCCATTACCCTAAGCCAACAGGCCCTCCAAATTGCCGCACCTTTGGGGAATGCCACAGATTTGATGGCCCGTTGGCAGGCCCAATTGGGCCAGTTATATGAACAAGAGGGGGAACGTGACTTAGCGATTACGGCCTACAGCAACGCCGTCACGGCCCTCGATGAACTGGGGCAAGATTTAGTGGCCATTAACCCGGAGGTGCGTCTGTCGTTCCGAGATACTGTTGAACCCGTCTATCGCTCTTTAGTGAGTTTGCTCTTGCAAGATAACCCCAGTCAAGCTCAACTCAGACAAGCCCGAGATACCATTGACGCTCTGCAAGTGGCGGAATTGGAAAACTTTTTCCGCGAAGCCTGTTTAGAGGCGCGTCCGACGCAAATTGAAACCGTCGACCCTCACGCGGCGGCCCTGTATCCGATTATTTTAAGCGATCGCCTAGAGGTGATTGTCGGCATTCCAGGACAACCCCTACGTCACACCAGTACCGCCATCAGTCAGGAGCAGTTTCAACAGACCCTGAGCCGCTTTCGTCAGTCCCTGAGTCTTTCCTTTTCCCGCCGTGAACAACTGCAACTGTATCAACAACTCTATGATTGGCTGATTCGCCCGGTCGAAGCGGACTTACAACAGGCTCAAATCGAGACCCTAGTGTTTGTCCTCGATGGAGAATTGCGTAACCTGCCCATGGCGGTCTTACATGACGGCGATCGCTATCTCATTGAACAATACAGCCTGGCGATCGCCCCCGGACTGCAACTCCTCGAACCCCGTCCCCTCGACAATAGCCGCCTTCAGGCCGTCGTCGGCGGCTTAAGTGAAGCTCGTGACGGATTCGCGGCCCTACCCGGCGTAGAATCAGAAATTCGCCGCATCGGTAGCAGCATTAACACCGACGTGCGTCTCAATAAATCCTTTACCATTGACGCCACACGGGATGCCCTCAGTCGCACCGATAGTCCCGTCTTGCACCTAGCCACTCACGGCCAATTTAGTTCCAACGCCGAAGAGACCTTTATTCTGACCTGGAACGGCTCCCTCAACGTCAACGAATTGGGGCAACTCCTGCAACGACGGGACGAACAGCGATTTGGGGCTTTAGAATTGCTAGTCCTCAGTGCCTGTCAAACCGCCATGGGCGACGATCGCGCCCTCTTAGGACTCGCTGGCCTGGCCGTTCGTAGTGGGGCGCGATCGACCCTAGCCACCCTCTGGGCCGTGCGTGATCAGGCCACCGCCGACCTGATGGCCGAGTTTTACCATCAACTGGCCCAACCCGGTATGAGCAAAGCCAAAGCCCTGCAAGAAGCCCAACTTTCCCTACTACGACAACCCGACTATCAACGCCCCTTTTTCTGGTCAGCTTTTATCTTAGTGGGGAATTGGTTATAGATAATCGATCCATGATAGCCCGGATGGCCCGCGATCGCGCAACTTAGGCAAAATTCATAAAGTCTTTACCAAGACTTTATGGTTTTGGCGTAACTTTACCAAATCGGGCAGCTAGTATGTTAATGAGGAAGAGTACCGACTCAACAAAAATCCCAGGCGAAATCATGAAGTCTATTTCACAATTGTCCCGTTACCTTTTAGCAACCCTATCCCTTAGCAGTGTTCTAGGGATAATCGCCCCATCAGTCCTCGCGGTCACCTTCAGCACTCCTGAGGGCGTTGCGGGGACTCCGAGAACTCAAACCGGCGGTGGAGCCAGCCGTAGCAATGGCCAATGTCTCGTGGGGCAAGAAAACCTAGAGGCGATCCGCCCGATTCTCCCAAACTTTGAACGAGTTTTAACCGTTTCGGGGCGGCCATCTTTCTTCGTTTCTCTTCCTGAAACAACTGCCCAAACCGCCACCTTTAGCCTTCAGGATCGTCGCGGTGAAACCCATTACCGCAGCGAAGTTGACTTACCTGAACAAGGGGGAATCGTCCAAGTTACTCTTCCCGACGAGCATCCTGAACTCGCACTCGGGGAAGATTACTCCTGGTACTTTGAAGTCCATTGCGTTTCAGCCTTTGATCCCAACAATCCCACCATCGAAGGAACCGTCTATCGTTTACCCATCGAAGACGCCCTAGCTGAACAACTCGAAGCCGCTGAAACCGCCGTCGACCTAGCCCAGGTTTATGGAGAATATGGCATTTGGTATGATGCCCTGGCTACCCTGGCCGACGCCCAGCACAGACAACCCGACAACGAGATCATTGCCGAAAACTGGGCCGAACTCTTGACCTCCGTTGGCTTAGAGGATCTCAGCCAACAGTCCTTAAATTTCGAGTAACCCACCGTCATCGTTAAATCCCTCCGGGATTGACAATACCAACTCAAGAGCGCAGGCGATCCCGATATCCCTCGGGAAACCCTGTGTTCTAAACTATTAAGGGGAGGACGAGCATCACGGAAATGTCGAGCTAAACAGAAGGCTTACACAATAATCGTTTATGGGATCTCGATACGCCAAACTGAAGCGACGGCGAGTTCGGGTAAGGCTGTGGCGGTGGCGATTTGTCCTGATGACCCCAGCCCTGGTTGCGGCTATCTTTGTTTTGGGGCAAATCTGGGGTCTGTTTCGCCCCTGGGAATGGACGGTTCGGGATCAACTCTTTCGCTTACGCCCTCCCGAAGCCATCGATTCTCGACTGCTCATTGTTGCCATTGATGAACCCGATATTGTGGCCGTGGGACAATGGCCCATGCCCGATACAGTTTTGGGAGAGCTGTTAGACAAAATCCGCCAAGGAGATCCCGCCGCCATTGGTTTGGATTTATATCGAGATCTCCCGGTTGAACCGGGCCATGAAGAACTCGTCGAGATTTTTCAGACGACACCTAATCTGTTTGGAGTCGAGAAGTTAATTGGACATACCGTGGCCCCCCCGCCCGCGTTGGAGGAACTCGGACAGGTGGGAATCTCCGATCTCTTACCGGATGCTGATGGTAAGATTCGTCGGGCGATTCTCTCGGCAGAAGATTCTCAGGGGGTATCACGGCTCGGATTGGGGATCATGTTGGCCCTGCATTATCTAGAACAAGAAGGAATTTCCCTAGAACCACTTGATCCTGAGCGGATGCACTTGGGCCTGGGCCAAGCTCGTTTTGTGCCGATTACGCCGGAGGTGGGCGATTACTTCTCCGAGGAGATTGGCGGCTATCAAATTCCCCTGAATTACCAAAGTCAGGTCTTTGAAACCGTCACCCTCAAGGATGTGTTGTCGGGAACCGTTGAGCCGGAGCAATTTCGCGATCGCGTCGTCATTATTGGTCCGCTGGCCCCGAGCCTCAACGACTTCTTTTACACCCCCTACAGTAGCAACCTGACCCAAGACCCTCCGCAAATGCCGGGGGCGGTGGTTCATGCCAATATCGTCAGCCAAACCCTATCAGCGGCTCTCGACGGTCGCCCCCTGTTGCGTCTCTGGCATCGCCGGGCCATTTGGCTATGGATTCTACTCTGGTCAGGAGTGGGAGCGGTGATGACCGGGAAACTCTTATTCTGGGCGCGATCGCGGGGCTATAACCTGGGACTCCTGGCCGCCGTCATCACGATCACAACTGGAGTCACAAGCCTGGGTATCATCGTCTATATTAGCTTTCTCCAAGGCTGGCTCACCCCCCTAGTTCTCCCCAGTTTAGCTCTGTCCACCACCTCCATTGTCATCGTCAACAGCCATCATCTCTCAGAATTGCGCCGGGCCAACCGCAAACTCAAACAGTCTTCGGTTCGCTTAGCTCATCGCGTCGAAGAGCGAACCGCTGAACTGCGTCAGGCCCTGACAGCCGCCGAGGCGGCGACGGTGGCCAAAAGTGAGTTTCTGGCTAATATGAGCCATGAGATTCGCACCCCCATGAATGGAGTCATTGGGATGACGGATTTGCTCCTGGTGAGCCAACTGACTCCAGAACAGCGGGATTTCTTGCAAACCATCCGCAGCAGTGGCGAAAGTCTCCTGGCCATCGTCAACGATATCCTAGACTTCTCGAAACTCGAAGCCGGGCGCATGGAACTCGAATCCATCCCCTTTAATCTCAAAGCCTGTATGACCGATGTGACACGCTTACTCTACGCCAAAGCCGAGAGTAAGGGACTCGACCTGCGGGTCATCCTCGATGAGGATATTTCCGCCTGTATGCAGGGTGATCCAACCCGGTTACGACAGATTTTTATCAATTTGGCGGGTAATGCCATCAAGTTTACGGCTCAGGGGTCGATTACCTTGCGAGCCAGCCGCTGCGATCGCCATGACCCTCAAGGGGCCTCAGACTCACTCCTCATCCGCTTTAGCGTTAAAGATACCGGCATCGGCATCGCCCCAGAACATCAACATAAGCTCTTTCAATCGTTCTCTCAGGTGGATGCCTCCACCACCCGCCAATATGGTGGCACAGGCTTAGGATTGGCGATTTGTAAACAATTAACCCAGTTGATGGGGGGCGAGATTGGCGTGGAGAGTCAATGGGGCCAGGGGTCAACCTTTTGGTTTACCGCCCGTATGAAGCCAGTCACCACTGGAGTCTGCGAGACCCTTCGCCCAGAACCACAATCCCCTGACCTGATCACTGTGGCCGCGAATACTGTGGCCGGGAAGACTGTGGCAGCGAATGGCGACCCCCAGCAGCGCCCGGTTAAAATTTTGGTGGTTGAAGATACCCCCGTCAATCAAAAGGTGGTTCGCAATCAACTAAAACTCATCGGCTATCTCGATGTTGTCTGTGCCGATAATGGACAAATTGCTCTCGATCGCCTAGCGCAAGAATCCTTTAACATCATTTTGATGGATTGTCAAATGCCAGTCCTCGATGGCTATGAAACCAGCCGTCGTATTCGCCAGCAGTATGGCGATCGCCTACCAATTATTGCCATGACCGCCCATGCGTTAGACGGAGAACGAGACAAATGTCTAGCGGCGGGAATGGACGACTACATCACCAAACCCGTGAAACGAGAACGGTTAGCTGAGCGTTTAGAGTTTTGGCTCGATCAGTCCTTACCCACTCCCAACGGTCCGGCGGACACCTCCTCGACACCGCCACCCCAAGAGCGGGCCACCTCTCAAGACCCCTCTCAAGACCCCTCTCAAGACCCAGCGGCTGTGGCCTTAATTGACGCGGAACACCTCGCAAGCATCACCGGCGGCGATCTCGAGTTTCAACAAGAATTGCTCGAAATCTTCTCAGATGACGCGATCCAATCGATAGACGCGATCAAAATTGCCTTAGAGCAACAGGATTGGCAGGGATTATATCAACTCGCCCATAAACTCAAAGGGGCCAGCAGTAGTGCGGCCATTTTGCGTATTCCGGATTTAGCCCGCCAACTCGAATCTCAGGCGCAAGCCTATCACGAGGAGGGGTTACCGAATCATGGAGGGCGCCATGGCGCAGCCCCGGTGACTCAAGCGAAAGCCGATTTACATCAACTGCATGAGATTGTCGAGACTCTTGAGTCGACGCTGATCCAACTGCGGTTTAAAGTAGAACGAGGTCACTTCTAGATCCCTGGTTGAACGTTTCGACAATGCCCCTATTTTCTGACTCGCCATGTCCCCGATTGACGGCTCCCCTGTCGGGAGTGGCTTGGGTTCTCCCAGCTTTGGCGAGTTTAAGCCTCACCGCCCCAGCTCAAGCCGATGCGTCATTGCATCTGTCCTATCCGCCGGATAACCACGAAACCGTTGCCGATCGCATCTTCATTATCGGCACCGCCGACCCCAACCAGAGGGTGTTGATCAATGGTAATGCCATTAACCGCTCCCCCGCTGGACATTTTGCCCCCAGCGTTCCCTTAGAAATGGGGGAAAATGTCATCGAGGTGCAAGCCGGCGATCGCCGGGTACAGCGTCGCATTATCCGCCTCTCAGCGGCGCCTGATTTCCCCGACGATGGCTTTGGCTTCGCCCGAGGGTCCCTAGAACCAGCCGTTGATATCACCCGAGCGGTGGGAGAATGGGTCTGTTTCCAGGCCTTAGCCCCTGGGGCCGATTTCAACGCCGCTGTCACCCTTGGCGGCCGTCAGATTCCCCTTCTTCCTGAAACCCATGGCAGCGAGTTACCGGGCAACGCGGCGGTTCTGACGGGGCAAAATCAGCCTCAAACCGCTACGGCAACTCGTTACCAAGGTTGTCATCGTTTTGAGGCAACCGGCCGCCTAGGACAGCCTGTTTTTGAACTGCGGCGGGGCGATCGCCGTATCCGAGAAACCGCCGCCGGAACCGTCGAGATTACCGCCCCGAGCCTGAGTCCTCTCCCCGTCGCGCGTGTGATTAGCCCAGAAGCCGTCTCCCGCACGGGGCCAGGAACTCAATACTCTCGTCTAACCCCCATCCCCCAAGGTGTTGAAGCCAGCATCACCGGGGCGGAAGGGGACTGGTTACGGCTCGATTATGGGGTCTGGGTCCATCGAGATGAAGTGGAGCGTTATGACGCGGGGGCGCCGCCACAAGCGGTGATTCGCAGTATTAGTAGCCGTCAACGGGGCGATCGCACGGAGATTTATTTTCCCCTCAGTTCTCGGGTTCCCCCCCAGGTGCAGCAAGATGGCCGCCAGTTCCGACTCACGCTGCACAACACCACCGCCCAAACGGATTTAATTGCCTTTAACGCCAATCCGGCGATTCAGGGCATGACCTGGCAAGCCTTAGACGGCGATCGGGTTCAATATACCTTTGAGATGAACTCAGCCCAGCAATGGGGCTATGACCTACGCTACGACAACACCACCCTCGTTCTCAGTCTCCGACATCCGCCTCAACTCAACCGCAATCAACCCCTAGCCGGAACCCGCATTTTCATCGATCCCGGTCATGGTGGCCCCGAAGACTTCGGCGCCTCTAGCCCCACCCCAGTTCGGGAAAAGGAACCCGCCCTGACGGTCAGTTTACGGCTGCGCGATGAGCTAGAACGTCGCGGGGCCACGGTGATTCTCTCCCGAGAGACGGATGTGGATCTCGGCCTGCGCGAGCGCATGGACATGATTCAGAAGGCTGAACCCACCCTGGCGTTGAGTATCCATTACAACGCCCTCCCCGACAGTGGCGATGCTGAGAATACCGCCGGTATCGGCACGTTTTGGTATCACCCCCAGGCTCAGGATTTAGCGGTATTTCTCTACCGTCATCTCGTCGAGGATCTCAACCGCCCCGAATATGGGGTATTTTGGGCAAATTTTGCCCTGACTCGTCCTCAGATTGCGCCAGCGGTATTATTGGAGTTAGGGTTCCTGATTAATCCCAATGAGTATGAGTGGATTATGGACGAGCAACAACAGCAACGTTTGGCGGTGTCCCTCGCGGACGGGATTGAGGCCTGGCTCGCCCAACAACCCTAAAGTTTTTTTACCGCTACGGCAGCACCACGGCGATCGCGTGTTAACGTCTTGACAGTTCCCTATTCCCTATTCCCTGTTCCCTATTCCCTATTCCCTTCTTCATAATGCCCATTCAACCCCCTGCTCCCCCACCGATTTCTCCCCGTCAAATGAACTTGCTGCGGATTGTTGCCGCCATGGCCTGGGCTGATGGAGAATTAGCCCAGACCGAAGTTGAGGTCATGCTCACACGCTTCAGCGAGCTATTTGCCAAAAGCCCGGAAGACCGGGAGAAGTTACGGCAAGATTTGCAAGCCTATTGTATTCAAAACATCCCCCTCGAAGATTTGGTTCCTAAGTTGCACAGTGATGAGGAACGAGAATTGGTCTTGCGATTAGGCTATGAGGTTATTGCCTCGAGTTCCCGGACGCCTGATGAGCCGAAAATCAATGAGGAGGAGGCAAGTGCTTATCAGAAACTTCGTGATATGCTGGGCTTACCCGAGGCTAAAGTGAAAGAGATTGAGGCTCAAGAATTTTCAGATTCACCTGAAGATTCATCCCTGGTTGAAAGTTTAGGAGAATCTCTCCAGGACTTCTTTAAGAAATAGGTCTAAATACGTTGTCCAACTCCTTAAATGAGTTAAATTAAAGAATGGTTGAGTCGATGGAATCAATTATGGAATCAATTGATGTAAATGACCTAGCGCAACGATTGGCGTCGGAGACAAAACCCATCCAGTTGATTGATGTTCGGGAACCGGAAGAGGTTGCGATCGCCGCGATTGAAGGCTTCGAGAACCTACCCCTAAGTCAATCTCAGGAGTGGATTCCTAAACTCTTAGACATTCTCGATCCTGATGTGGAAACCCTCGTTTTGTGTCACCACGGGATTCGCTCGGCGTACACCTGTCAATGGTTACAAGCTCAGGGGTTTAAAAATGTCTTAAATATCGAGGGTGGAATTGATGCCTATTCTCTTTGCGTTGATCGCTCGGTTCGCCGCTATTAAATTCGTCGCTATTAAAATGGTCTGAACTGGTAAATTAAAACCCATAATTTACCAGCCATTTTGCTAAGTATTAATTCTCTGTTCTGTCTGGTTCTTGAAGGCGAGCCAACTGTTCCATGACTTGATTGTTTAGGATCGGATCTTCGTCGAGGCGATCGCGAATCTGATTAAACTCCTCAACCGTTAAGTTCTCAGCTTGAATCATCTCAGCAACGCGATCGCAGTAGTTGACAATTTCTTGCCGCAGGGTTCGTGAAAAGCCACGAATTGTATCCGGTTGATTGCAACGAACCTCAGCTAAGGCAGCCTGTTCAGTATCCGGGACATTTTCGGCGAGAACCCGGTAGGTGGCTTGTCGTTGTCGTTCAATCTCCCAAACCGCTGCGGTATAGTTGTTAAGCCATGTTTCGCGGCTGTTATCCCCGTCGGCGACGGGAGTGTTTTCGTTCGAGGCATTTCCGCCACAGCCACTGAGTAAGAGAAGGGATAGGGTTGCAGCCGCAGCCAGTCGTTTAGACAAAAATCGCAGGGGTAACATCAATCTCAGCATTCTCATTGCGGCATGGGTTAAAACCGTCAAGTTCTCTTAGACGTGCAAGCTAGTATAGCGCCGAATGGATGACTCGCAAAGGTTCACGTATTCCGTCACGGAGGGAATTAAAACCCTAGGGCAATATGAGACCAATTCGGTATACTGTGAGTAACTAACATTAATCCCAATCTAGCCATGTCCAGTCTGTTGGCACAAGCTCAAGCGGGGGATGAACAGGCGATCGCAGCAATCCTTAATTCTGTCTTCAAAAAAGACGTAATTAAGACAGATGTCTCGAAATCGGGAACCTGTCTGCGAGTTGTTATTTTAATCGATGAATCTGGCGATCGCCGCTGGATTTTGCCCCGTCTGCACAAAATTCTCCGCAAACTTAACCTGAAGTCCCTTGAGGTTGTTCGCATCATCGCCATCCATCCCGGAGCCTCAGATCCCCTCTGGAAACACCAGTTATTCTTAACGCCGTCTAACCGGGGTAACGCCACATCCAAAACTCCCCGCCGCACTAAGACGACCCTCAAACGCAACCCACCAGCACTCCCGTCAACGGTGGCTGTTTCTGAGACGGTTTCTGAGACGGTTTCTGAGACGGTTTCTAAGCCTGTTTCTGAGACGGTTTCTGAGACGAAAGCTAACTCAGCTAACTCAGATCCAGATCAACCAGTTCCCAAACTCTTTAAACCTCGCTACACCTCGTTTTTTAGAGCCTTATTCCTCACCCTAATCGGCTTTCCCCTCACCTTCGTTAGCGTCATCGGTGTCGGCTCTTTAGTGATTGCTTATCTTCTGACCTGGCTTGAGGGTGGGTTGGCGATCGCCATTGTTTTCGTCTTGGTGGGAATCTTTTTGATTAGCTTCTGTAGTCTATTTTTATCCTTATTTTACCAGGCATTTTGGTTTTATTGGCGTCAACCGAAACCTAGAACTCACAGGCTATTACAGCCTAATCGGTTCAGCGTGGCGGAAGGATATAAGGGCACTCTTATCATGGGGATGACGACCTTGATTTTGTTATCGGTAATCCCCCTAATTAGCTTTGCAGTTTGTTCGGATGCCACTAATATAAATACCGATATTTACTCCTGTGCTGGAGAATTGTCAGGACGAATTCTAGCTGTCAAAATGGTCAGTTTTTACAAACTTTTTGAGGGTCCACAGACAGCAAACTATTTTTCAAGGGGCTATCCAAATAGAGACTACGAAGCTATCATTCATTATTGGATTTTCTGGGGTTTAATTGCTTTACTTATTACCACTTACATCTACCATATCCAAGACCTCTGGTCAAATCGATTCAAGCCGCAACTCAAACGTTTAGTTGAACGTCAAAAAAGGGCTAAACTGGCAACTTCGATCGCCGCCTCGACCTCCAAAGCATTTTCAGCAATGGTTATCGTATTAAGCTGCGGTGTTTTGGGAGTGTCAGGTAGCCTATTGTTTGCCCATCAAGATACCTTACAAGCCCTATTCTTCCCCTCAGAGTCGAGTCCCCATCCTGAGGTTAACGTTACATCGACTACACCCAGTTATCCCTTCCGCGATGCCGTTAACCAAGCGATTAAAGCCTCAGATCTAACCCAAACAGCACAAACGGCTGAAGAGTGGCAAGAGGTGGTTGATGCTTGGAACGCGGCTATAACTGGAATGGAGGATGTTCCGGAGAGTCATGAACAGAGTAATTTAGCCCGTCAGAAGGCGTTGGAATATCGTCAAAATCTTAACTATGCCCAGGAACAGTTGGGAACGCAATAATATAGGGTGGGCTAATGTAGTGTAGGCAAAAGTTTATCTCCGACAAACACTGCACAATTCGATAACTTTCATTTGCAGGGTGGCGATCGCATCTCCCCCACTTTTCAATTGCGTCTCTAATTGCAAGAGAATCGGCAATGTTTGTTGTAATTGTCTCAGAGAAATGCGACTCACCTCTTGACGCAGAAAGTAAATGCGTTTGGGGTTTCCCACCTCCGCCGCTTGGGCGATCGCCTTTTCATCCCGTTCCCGCGAGTCTATCATCAATTTCACCCAAAGCCAGGTGCGAAATTGCCCGATTAACGTTGCCGAAATCACGATAGGAACATCATTGCGGGCAATTAAATCCGCCACCAACCCCAACGCCGCCGCCGTATCCCCCCGAAGAATCGTTTTCGCCAATTGCAAGCTATTTTGAGTTGTTGTTGTCACCAGTTCATCGACGGCTTCAACATCAACTCGACTCGACTCGGAATTTGAACTTCCAAACAGTTTCAGCTTTTCGAGTTCAGTAAACAACTGACGAGTATTGTTCCCCACCGCCTCCGCCAACCGTTCCGCTGCTGCTGGTGAAACCGAAACATCGAGGCTACTGGCGACTTGCTGAACCCGGCGAATCAGCAGTTCAGTTTTCCAGGGAGGAATTGGTGAAAATTCTTGAAACTCTGCCAGCTTTTTTAGAAGTTTTGTTGACTTAAGTCGCTGATCAGGTTTTTTGCGACTTGTCAACAGCAACACCGAACTCTCAGGAAGTTGCGGTAAGGTGCGTTCTAAGTTTTTCTGAATCTCTTGGGGACACTGTTGTAAAATTGGACTGTTGACCAACCAAACTAAGCGTTGACCACCACCAAACGGGGGAGTCATGGCCTGGTTTAAGCCTTGAATCGTCGCGTCGGGGGTATCAGCGGGGATTTTGTCGAAGTTGAACGATCCCCAAGCCGGATCGAGGCTGCGATCGCGTAACCGTTGTACCGCGCGATCGCAGGCAAAATCATCCTCTCCCCAATAGACATAAATGGGCATAACTCAGCAATTGGGTTCAGTACTTGGGTTGAGTACTTGGGTTGACTACTTGGGCAACGAACGAGCGTCGTCTATCCCATACTCTCCCAGAATCGATACAATAGACCCTGCACAAGATACATCACAACCCGCTCACACCCCCATCACCGCGACCACTAAATCTCCAAGATTGAACATCAACAGGGTCAATATGCTCGATTTTACCCATATCCTTAGCCATCTCGCCGAACTCTCCCGCATCCATTGTTTAGGCATCTGCGCCTTCCTGGTTCCTAGTAACCTCCTGGCCACCCTAACCACGTTGGCTCTCGTTGCCACCCGTAAACCCCGGCAAATGAGGCTGTTATCCGCCGCTATGGCGACGATTTTTGCCGTAACGATGATTCTCCATGTTTGGACGTGGTTTGCCGTCGGTGTCGTCCAGGCCCCCACCTTCATTCTGCTGAGTCTCGCCAGTCTCTGTCTGGGGCTGAATCTGCTGGCCCTAGCATTTCCTCACAATGTTGTCCTGGCCTATCGCTGGGGGCGACGGATTTGGAGTCGTCATTCGGCCATCTCTGCCTTAAAATCCGGCGGATATTGAGAGTCATAGGTGGTTTCTCGCCGGCCAAACCAATCGTAGCGATTATCCCGGACTTGATCATAGAGTCCATCGCCTAGGTTTTTCAGGCCGGGTAAGTTGCGATAAGCCCAGAGGAACGGATCGCCCGCCGGGAGTCGCCGCGCAATTTCTTCAGCCGCCTCACTCCCCTGCCAACGTTCCTGGGGATTGTCGGGATTCAACAAAATCATGCCCAATTCGCAACCCTGAGGGGTAATCTCGAATTGAGACAGTACGGTTTCATCTTGCATCGGCACATAGCGAAAGCGATCGCCGCGATCCAAGGTTTCCAAGAGTTGAACCAACGTCACACAAAGGTTACAATTGCCGTCAAAAATAATCAACATCATGTTAGTAAATTCTAAATAGCATCTTGCCGTAAGAAGGCGCCCCTCTTGCCTCTTGCCTCTTGCCTCTTGCCTCTTGCCTCTTGCCTCTTGCCTCTTGCCTCTTGCCTCTTGCCCTATGCCTCCCACCGTTCTTTGTCTCGGAGAAATCCTCTTTGACTGTTTAGCCGATCAACTCGGGAAACCCTATGAGGCGGTTGAGTCTTGGACGCCCTACCCCGGTGGCGCGCCGGCGAACGTGGCCTGTGGGTTGGTGAAGTTGGGAACCTCGGCGGGGTTGATTGGCTGTGTCGGTGACGATGAACCGGGACATCAGCTAATGAACCTGTTACAAGAGGTTGGGGTTGAGATCTCGGGGATGCAGCGACATCCTCAAGCCCCGACACGACAAGTATACGTTGTGCGAACCGACGAGGGCGATCGCCAATTTGCGGGGTTTGGCGATGTCGCCAGTGATGAGTTTGCCGATACCCGCCTCGATGGGGCGCAAATCCCTGAGTCGTTGTTTGAGTCAGCCGAGTTCCTGGTGATGGGAACCTTGGCCATGGCCTATCCTGAGTCTAATCAGGCGATCGCCCGTTGTCGAGAGTTAGCCCGTCAACATGGGGTTCAGGTCTTAATTGATGTGAACTGGCGGCCGGTGTTTTGGCCCGATGTGGAGTCAGCCAAAGCAACAATCCGCAAGGCCATCGCCGATGCGGATATCCTCAAATTGTCCGATGAGGAAGCGGAATTTCTCTTTAATACCCAGGTGGTGACAGAGGTGGCCACGCAACTGCCAGGCGTTTCCCGGCTGATCATCACGCGGGGCGATCGCGGCTGTAGTTATTGTTTCGGTGATGTCGTTGGAGACATCGAGGCCTTTTCCGTCCCTGTTCAAGACACAACCGGGGCAGGAGACGGCTTTATCGCCGGTTTCCTTCACCAACTTCAAAATCAGGGACTGGATGCCCTTGATGAGCCAGCCAGCGCCCGCAACGTCATGAAATATGCTAGTGCTGTGGGGGCATTAACGGCCATGAAACCAGGGGCGATCGCCGCCCAACCCACCGCCGAGGAGGTTCAGCAGTTCCTGCAAGGGCGGCCCTAGCCTGTCTGTTGGGTTCATCTCTGGCCAGGGCCGCCGAGGTCTAACAACGTTACTCGTGAGAATCGGGGTCATCATCAGTGTGAACCGCTTGCAGCGAGCGATCAAAGGCCATCCGCTGATGGGCACTGTTGAGGAAATAGCCATTCATCATGGCTGAGACGAGGAGTTTGCTGAGGTTCTCCCGCGAGGTGGTGACGGCCACATCGAAGCCTTCGGGGGGCAAGGTTCCTAACATTCCGGCGATCGAACGTTCCATCACCTGGGCTACTTCTGGGTTCGGCTGGGAGAGTTTGGCGATCGCCTCGGGGGAAAGAGATTGCACATAATCCCAGAGGGGGTTATCCGTTTTTTCGCGTCCAGTGTGAGGTAAAGAGTTCATAATTGTTTTATTGTCGCTCCGGCTATCTATTACTAAGATAGGGAATCTTCGCGGACTTGCCCAGTGAGTGCAACCGAAATCGGGGGGAGGGTTTCTTCGACCCTTTTCTGGCAAAATTGCCCAGTTTGGCGGGAACTTTGGGCTACACTGTCCTAATACCGCAACAGTTTAGGGAATGTCATGGCCCGTAAACGTTTAATTATCGAAATGGGAATGGGGATCGATCAACATGGACAAGATCCCACCGTCGCCGCGACCCGGGCCGTCCGCAATGCGATCGCCCACAATGCCTTACCGGGAGTGTGGGAAGTGGCGGGATTAGGGCATCCGAATGAGATGTATGTGGATGTTCAAATCGCCGTTCCCTATCCTGAACAAGTCCGAGAGGCGGAAGTGTTAGCCGTTCTCCCCTTTGGCAAAAAGACCCTACATCTCGAAGCTGGGGGAATGGTGACGGTGGGGCGAGCGATTCGGGAGTTGGAAGACAAAAACGATGATATGCTCATCGCTGTCGCGGCTGTGACGGTATCAGTCGATTGATCTCGCAATTGGATCAACAGGGGGCATAGTGACGAATTTCGAGATCAATCCCCTTGGCGATCGCCTCTTCTGCGTTTTCGAGGATCACCCGAGTTGTCTCATCGCTAAGATAAGACTCGCCACAGTTATCACAAATTTCGGCGGGAACGTTTTTAAGGATGACCATAACTCCATCCCGTTCCAGAGTTACAGTCGTTTGTCCTGGAACGGTTTGTCCGTGTTTGCACATAACGCAATTCATGGCTGGGGTCTCCGTTGCGTGAAATCTGCTTGCCAGATGTCGGGATCCCGAGGGAATCTTAACGGGCGTACTTCCAGGCTTTCCAAGCCGTGTAACCCAATAACGAGGTGGCCGCTAACGCATAGGCTTGGCCGCTGGGAAGTCCGGCAAAAGCTAGGGCTAAGCCGCCCACCCAAAGGGTGAGGGCATAGATAAACAGAACCGTGAAGCGATGAGACAATCCAGCATTCAGCAATCGATGGTGTAAATGTCGCTTATCAGCCGCAAAGGGAGAAATTCCATTGCGGAGGCGATCGAGGATCACCGCTGACATATCAAAAATGGGAACCGCCAGAATAATATACGGTAGTAAAACAGCAGTCAGGGCCGTACTTTTAACCAAACCGATCGCCCCAACCCCGGCTAAGGTAAATCCAAGATAATAAGACCCACCATCCCCCATAAAA
>NZ_JAWOCL010000090.1:0-35412 GCF_046483825.1 Sodalinema sp. | reverse complement strand
GTTTCGTGGTGATTCAATTTGGGAGGCTTTAAGAACCCTAGCCGACTATCTCGACCAAGAAGATAATTTTTTAGAGGGAATATATCCAACTGCTATTGAAGTAGATTATAATGATCGAGAAGGATATTGGATTATTTCTCCCAAAAAATGACCGAGTTAGATCTCCCAACCCTAGAAATGGGCATTGGTATCAATACTGGAGAGGTTGTCGTCGGTAACATTGGTTCCCTCAAACGCACCAAATATGGCGTCGTGGGGTCTCAGGTGAACTTAACCTATCGCATTGAATCTTATACCGTTGGCGGACAAATTTTAGTCACAGAATCGACCTTAGATGAAGTTGATAACATTGTCGATTTTGACGGCGAAGAAAAAGTTTGTCCCAAAGGTGTCATTCAACCGATCTCAATTTATTCAGTCGTGGGAATTTCTGGGAAACATAACCTCAGTCTATCCCGTGACCAACTCCCACTTTATGACCTCCACCCGGCTCTATCCGTCTCTTTTACTCCCTTACAGGGCAAACAACTCGGCGATCGCCATTATCAAGGCCATCTCATCAAACTCTCACCCCACGGCGCTCATATCACCTCAACCTATGCCGCTAAACCCTTGACAAATATCAAATTTATGATAGAAATTCCTCAACCCGTTGGAGAGGGAACTGATGAGTTTTATGGAAAAGTTATCAAAGAGGATGACTTACCCTCAGGCTGTTTTGCGATTCGACTCACCGCCGTTTCTATGGAACTCAAAGCCTATTTTGAGCAGCTTTATGAAGCGAACTGTTCTCAACCTTCCTCGGTGAGTCAATCCCCGTCCTCGACCTAGAATTTGCGTTTTTTTTCATGAAGGACTAACCCTTAAAAATCCGCAATTAACCGCGTCCAAACCGCACACAAATCCGGCGTTCCCGAAACTTGCACCTGCCGAGCCTCATCCTGATACAACAAATGCAACGTCAAATACGAGTCAGGTAACTCCCGTAAACGCTCAGCCCATTCAACCACCATCAACCCCGGTTCAACCTCCAAGCCTTCCCAGTACAACTGAGGCTGTAACCCCTGAACCTCAGACGAATCAAGGCGATATAAATCCAAATGGTACAGAGGAATGCGACCCTCATCATACTCATTGATGAGCGTAAACGTGGGGCTAACAATGCGATCGCCAATCCCTAACCCCGCACCAATTCCTTGAACCAGAGTCGTTTTACCCGCCCCTAAGTCCCCTTGCAGCAGTAACGTGGTCCCGGCGGGTAATCCCTGGCCGAGTCGTTCACCCAGGCGGTGGGTAGCGTCAGCATTCGCAAGAAACAGCTTCAACGAGGTCATGGGGAATAGGGAATAGGGAACAGGGAATAGCAGCCGTAGGGGCGAAAAATCCCCTCCTGGGAGGGGCTAGGGGTGGGTTCCCCTACAATTTTGTATACCATGCAACAAATCCCACCGTAGATCCACAAGACCCAAGGATAAAAAGCGATTGGGTGATGGGTGGGGCAACTCAGTTACACTGGAGAGCAGAATTTCTCGTCACTAGCATAGATTTGGCATGATGACCCGTCGCTCCTTCCTAATATCTCGTCTGTTGACCGTCGTTTTGCTGGGACTAACCGCGATGACTGGCCTCCTGGCCTCCCCCTCACCCGCGTGGGCCATGGGGGGAACCCTTCCTCCCCTCAACGACGTGGCGCCAGACTTCACCCTTCCCACCAATAGCGGTGATGGGAATGTATCCCTGTCCGACTATCGCGGTCAATGGGTGGTTGTTTACTTCTACCCCGCCGATTTTACCCCCGGTTGTACCCTCGAAGCGCGACGTTTCCAGCAGGATTTGCCCAAATACCGCGATCGCAACACCCAAATTTTAGGCATTAGTGCCGATGATGTAGAGTCTCATGAGGAGTTCTGCGACTCCGAAGGGTTGCGGTTCCCCCTCCTCTCCGATGAAGGTGGAAGCGTCAGTCAAGCCTACGGGTCCTGGATTTACTCGCGGTCCGTGCGCCATAGCTTCATTATCGACCCCGAGGGGATTCTCCGCGATCGCTTCGTCAAAGTTAACCCGTCTATCCACAGTCAAGAGGTTCTCGCCCACCTCGACGAACTCCAAGCGGCCTCCTAATCCCCGTAATACCCCTCTGGGGTAATGAGATAGGTCGTCCAATCCGCTTCAGCCCCCACCTGCGACGGGCCATACCTCGCTAAA
Organism: Sodalinema sp.; assembly: GCF_046483825.1. Classification (NCBI taxonomy): domain Bacteria; kingdom Bacillati; phylum Cyanobacteriota; class Cyanophyceae; order Oscillatoriales; family Oscillatoriaceae; genus Sodalinema; species Sodalinema sp. The sequence continues at coordinate 33,207 of NZ_JAWOCL010000090.1, read as the reverse complement.
CGCCAAGTTTTGCCCTCCTTTTGTCCCTGGAGATAGAGATCAAAGGGTTGTTTGGGCCGGGTTACCGTTCCCCTGGGGAGATCGATGCTTAAACGATAGGTTCCCTGAAGATGGTAGCCCGGTAAATCTTGAATCATCACCGGCGCATTATCCGTCACTCGCACCTGCTCAACCCGCCAAGTCGGAGTTTGCGACAATCGTAACTGAGAACTTAACTGCGCCTGCGTCTGTTCTAATTGCAAGGAAATCGCATCGGCCACTAAGTCCGTATCAAAAAACACCGGGACCGCCGCACAGGCCGCCAACATCACTACGAATAGGCTCATCAGAAGCCAACGGAACACCCACCTCAAGTTTGCCACCAGAAACCTTAACTTGTGATATCTCCAGGCAAACCTACCATATCCCCATCGAGAATGGACAGTAACCTCCCCAATGAGTCAGGAAAATTCGACCCAGAACCGCGAAAACCGCGTTAAAATCGCAACGATAGTGTTGCATTCGCGAGGTTGACCGTGAACGATAAAGACCCAGATTTCTGCCAAACTCGCCTCTCCTGGACCGGATTCCCTCATCGGTTCCTTCATTCCCTGTTCGTCTTCTGTAGCCTACTGTTGCTGTTGGGAACTCTCGTCTCCAGTCTCCCCACTCTCCCCGTCGCGCAAGCGGCCCCGATTCGACAACAAACGGAAGCTCCCGGACAAGTCGTTTACCAAACCCGCCATACCCTAAAGGATAGTTTGGGGAACTCCTGGCAGGTCATCTTCTACAAACGGGTTGAAGACTCAGAGCAAAGTAATCTCAATCTACGACTGGCGGGATTCCCCGGAGCGGTTGAGTTTCAGCATCCCCAAGACTTAACCCTAACGACGCAACGAGGAGAGACACTAGAGGCCAGCGACAACTTCGCCGGCGACCCCCCAGCCCCCAATGTCGGCGAGTATGATTTTCGGGACATCGCCAACCGTCTCCCCTCCCGCAGTTCTCTCGACTTAAGCTTGCCTCTGAAGGAGCGATCGGCTACTCTACAAATTCCGCTCCCAGTCGTCCTAGAATGGCAGGAAGTTATCAAAAAATAGTACGGTAACAAGCACTCCTAACTGGTGTCTCCCCTCGGTGGGAGCGGCTAAGGGTGGGTTCTCCCTATCCCCAGTTCCCGTGTTCCGGTGTTCCCTTCTCCCTTCTCCCCCCACCATGCTTAACCCCAAACTCGATCGCCTGTACCACGAAATCAAAGGGGTTATCCTCGCCAAACAACATCCGGTGAGTGGATTACTCCCCGCCAGTACCGCCGTCACGGAACATGGCGACTATACCGATGCTTGGGTACGAGATAACGTCTATAGCATCCTGGCGGTTTGGGGGTTGGCCCTGGCGTATCGCAAAATTGATACTGAACAAGGACGGGCCTACGAACTCGAACAGAGTGTCGTGAAACTGATGCGGGGCTTGCTACGTTCGATGATGAATCAAGCCCAGAAAGTCGAACGCTTCAAACATACCCAAGATCCTCTCGATGCCCTTCATGCCAAATACGACACCAGTAGCGGTAATCCGGTGGTGGCGGATCATGAATGGGGACATCTCCAGATTGACGCCACCTCCGTTTTTCTGGTGATGTTATCCCAAATGACCGCCTCGGGACTCCAGATTATTTTTAGCCTGGATGAGGTCAACTTTGTGCAAAATTTGGTCTACTACATTGGCCGGACTTACCGTACCCCGGATTATGGGATTTGGGAACGGGGCAACAAAATCAATCATGGTAAGCCGGAACTGAACGCGAGTTCGGTGGGAATGGCAAAAGCCGCGTTGGAGTCGATGCAGGGTGTTAATTTATTTGGGAGTCGCGGTGATCAGGCCTCGGTGATTCATGTGGTCCCGGATGATATTGCCCGCGCCCGAATTACCCTAGAAGCCTTGCTGCCTCGCGAGTCCAACTCCAAGGAAGTCGATGCGGCGTTGTTGAGTGTGATTGGTTTCCCGGCCTTTGGGGTTGAGGATAGCCAGTTACGCGATCGCACCCACCGTAAAATTGTCGATAAACTCCAAGGAACCTACGGCTGTAAACGCTTTCTTCGCGATGGCCACCAGACGGTCATCGAAGATAGTCATCGCCTCCATTATGAGCCGCAAGAACTGCAACAGTTTGAAAACATTGAATGTGAATGGCCGCTCTTTTTCTGCTATTTATATTTAAATCATCTGTTTATGGGAGACCGGGAAGCGGCCCGTGAGTATGGACAGAAAATCCAAAACATTCTGGTCGATCAAGATGGCTGGAAACTGCTCCCAGAATTATATTACGTCCCCGAAGATGCCCTAGACGCTGAACGAGAGAATCCCCATTCCCAACCCCGGTTACCTAATGAAAATATCCCCTTAGTTTGGGCGCAAAGTCTCTATTGGCTTGGAGAAATTATTGAAGAGGGATTGATTGATATCGGAGATATTGACCCACTCGGGCGACATTTACACCGACGCAAGCCTTATCCTTCTGTGGTTCAAGTGGCGTTATTGGCTGAAGATGAAGACTTACAAGATGAATTAGCCAGTTATGGAATTGCCACAGAAACCCTTGCCGAAATTGAGCCGGTTAAACTCAGTGAAGCCCAAGAACTGGCCTGGATTTATCATCAAGTTGGACGCAATGATAAACTCAATCTAACGGGGCGACCGATTCGTTTGGTTCGCAGTTTGACCACCGCGCAAGTCTTTCGCATTCGGGGCGATCGCGTCATGTTTTTGCCCTCGTTTGTCAATCCACAGCAGTTTTATCTAACCCTCGATTATCACTTTCTCGTTGCCCAAATTGAAAGTGAAATCGCCTATGTTTCTCGTCATTGGTACAACTTAGGTCGTCCCACCCTGGTCTTAATGTTGACCCGTAAATTAGTTGAGACGGGTCAAGAACCCTTATTGCAACTGATGTTGCAACTACGGGGTGGCGACTGCAAAGGAACTCCGGTTCGTTTAGGTTCCCTCAATCAGTTGATGTTGACCGCCGGAACCGAGCGAATCGATGATTTAGAGGAGTTTGAATTTTCCCAACCCTCTAAAACCGAAGCCGAACTACGCAGTTCCTATCTTCTCTACAATCCGGCCCAAAGTCGTCCCCTCACTCCCACTCAGGAGTTTAGCTTGGAATGCGAACGGGATGGCCAAGTGTTGATTCACCGTTTACGAGAGTCGGAAAATATCTACGAACAAGTTGAAATTCTCCATGGCCTAGTCACCTTAGAAGGCTTAGACTTTGACACCGGGTTAGGGGAAGGAACCCCGGTGACGGTAGCCGATTTACTCGAAGAACTCTATAACAAAGCCAGTCATACTGATATAGGCGATGAAGCGGAGGTTCAATGGTCTGTTGTTCGCTATGCAGCCGGGTTACTCGGTAAAGCCAGTTTAGGTCTAACGGAAGCCGTCACCGATATTGTGGTGCGTCAAAAACAGTTGGCGATCGGTAAATCCTACAGTGAGGAGTCGATGATTACCAGTCCTCTCCCTCACAACGAACTGATGGAGAAAATCAATCGTTTCTGTCACGAAGATGTCCGCGATCGCGTCCTCACTCAAGAAATTGCCATCTATCTCGGGTTAATGATTCAAGCTGAACCCAGCTTATTTGATGGCCTGTTAACCCTGCGCGTCGGCTATCTGATTTTGCTACTCACTAGCGAAATTGTCAGTGAATTTGCCATGACTCAGGATGAAGCCTACAGTCACCTGATGCAACTGAGTCCCTTTGAGATTCAAACCCGCCTGCGGGATGCGATCGCCGGCTACACAGGCTTTAACCGTCGCCTACAAGAGCAAGAATCCCTACATATCAAATCCTCCAAAACAACCATTGACTGGCGGGTTCTCCCCCAAGACATGACCGAGGAAACTCCCCCCGACGACTGGTTACGTCAGCGTCAACGAGATGGGGCCGCCGGACGGGTTCCCAAACAGTTTTATCCCCGAGTCTGGCAAATCCTCCAGAATTGTAAGGGCCTCGTCATTGGCGATAAACTCGAAAGTCGCAACCGCATCGAGAGTGAATACATCCTGGCCGAGATGACACCAGGGGAGAAAAACTTTGCCCTACGGGTTGAACGGCTGTTAAACAAAATTCCCGCTCCCCAATATCGCCATCTCACCATTGAAGCCTTAATGGAGTTACAGGCAATTTTCGATCGCAACCCCGAGTTAGAAATCGACGACTATATTGTCTTAGACATCCTCATCGGTCACGCCGTGCGCCTCTCGTGGCAACAGCGTTATCCTGAACGGATTGACCGCTATGATGAAGATCGAGCCGCAGCCTGGAGTCACTTCTATGAAGCCTCCCCGCAAATTTGCGCCCAGTTTATCGCCCAGGCCTTTGAATTCCTTAGCCAAGAACAATCACCCCCAGTCGAGTCAGACCCCCCAGTGGTCAACCGCGAATCCTAGAGGGTGTTATCGGCGCTATCCTTGGCGCTGTCATCCTCGACAACGTTGGCGTCAATAATCTCTTCGAGATGGTGCAGCAATTGGTCGGTCTGTTCCAACATCGAGAGATGGCCGCAGCCGTCGAGTTCGATGACATTCGCGCCGCAACAGCGTTTGAACAGGGGGTGAAAACTGGCGAGATGATGGACATATTTCGGTTCCATAATCATATCCTTGGCCCCGGCGATGAAATAGACCGGTTGCTGAAGCTGCGAGACAATATGGGGCAAACGATGCACTTCCTCCTCCGTGGTCGAGTCGAGAAGCGCTCCTAAGGCCGCATCAGCATCGGCCATCACCCAATCAATCACTCGTTGTTGTCCCCACGCAAAGGATAGAGGCCGAGCCACGGCGGCTCGGGTAAACAGCCAGCAAATGGCAGAAACTTGACTGAACCAGCGCCATCGCCATTGGACAATGCGCTGGCCGACGGCTCGGAAGCGTTCAAATTCTTCTTTGAGGTAAATTCCACCGCCGGCGTTGACACAAACAACTCCTTTCACCCGCTCGGGGAATAAATGAGCCGTCCACAACGCCAAGGTGCCACCGAGGGAATGGCCCACGAGCCAGACCTCGTTGAGATTGAGTTGTTCGAGCAGGTGGTCTAGGTCTTTGGCATAGTCTGCGGGACTATACCCCATGGGAGACGGACAATCTGGGGACAGTTGGGAGTCGCCAAAGCCCCGTAAATCGTAACTTAAGCATTGGTGCGATCGCGATAGGCGATCGATGGCAGGCTGCCAATAGTGACGACTAAGCAGCCAACCGTGAATGAAGACCAACACAGAACCGTTAGGGACGGGATCAGTTAACTCGTAAACGTGTTTGACCCCAAGGATATCAATGGTTGCCATGACTCTATCATAACGCCAAGGGGGACCCTTTTTCCGCTGCGAGTCCCCCAGGGGTCAGAGGTGACTCAGGAATTTCCTTGACGCATCTGTTCCATATAGGAGCGAGGGGTGAGGCGGCGGGCCAAATTCCAGAGTTTCCCCCGAACAGCGGCGGGAAGGTAGGAGAGGGTCAGGCCAAAGATGGCTTTACGATTGGATGTATCCTGTTGTCGATACTCTTGTAGAATCTCTCGGCCTTGATGGAGTTGATTGGCTTCGATGTAGCGTAGGCCGAGTAATAGGCGGGTGTCTTGGAGACGCTGTTGTCGGTTTTGTTCTAAGGAGGCGCGGTCGTGAAAGTCGAAATACTCTAGGTATTTGAGTTTATCTTCGAGATAGCGGATATCCCGCTGAAGATTTTGCTGTTCGGCGTGGACTCGATATTCCATGAGACAGTCATCGAGGTAATAGCCGACGTTTCCGGCTAGGGCCAGCCGCACTAAGAGGTCATTATCTTCGCAGTTTTGCAAGTCGGCCCGCATGAACCCCACGGCGTCTAAGGCGGGTTTGCGAAAGAGGGTGGTTCCGACTTGCAGACTTTGCTGAATAAACACCACTTCCAGCAAGTTCTCGATGATTCCAGTTGAGAGGGAGTCACGTCCCCAATAGCGAGAGTTTTCTTGTGTGGCGGCTCCATCGCGCTGGTTGGTTTCGTCAATCAGCCAATGGTCGCAACTGACAAAATCTACCTGGGGATGGTTATCTAAGATGGCCACCATCTGGGTGAGAAATTCCGGGGTGAGGCGATCGTCGTCGTCGAATTTGATAAAGTAGTCTCCCTCGGCGGCATCAAAGCCGGAGCGCATGTTGTTGCTTTTGCCGATATTCTGGGGATGGCGTAGGTAGCGAATGCGATCGTCTTGCTGTTCGTAGGCCTGCATCAAGGTGGGGGTTTCGTCGGAAGACCCATCATCACAGACAATCAGTTGCCAATCCTGAAATGATTGTTTGAGGACACTGTCTACGGCAAAGGGAAGCAGGGTTTGCCGGTTATAGGTGGGGATACAAACGCTAACTTTAGGCATTAACAACTTGGGTGGCAAACTTAGGTGACAAACTTAGGTAGCTTTGGGGGCGATCGCCTCTAGTATAGTCTGGCCGGTCTGCGATCGCCGGTGCCGGCCGCGAAAAACCCGCGCCAAAGCGGATTGCTTCGTTGCGGGTTGCGTTTGCGTTTAAGCTGTTGGGATACAAGACGCTGACTGAACTCGTCGGTCAGCGTCGCACCTTAAAAAACTTTGTCTAGTACAGCGCTTCTTCTTGGTGGGTTTCGATGGTGCAGTCGGAGGTGGGGTAAGCCACGCAAGTCAGCACGTAACCCGCTTCAATCTGGTCATCGTCGAGGAAGGATTGGTCAGACTGATCAATGCCTCCTTCGGTGAGTTTACCAGCGCAGGTCGAGCAAGCGCCAGCACGGCAGGAGTAAGGCAGATCTAAACCTTGCTCTTCGGCGACATCGAGGATGTACTCGTCATCGGGAACTTCGATCGTCGTGTTGAGACCTTGCTCTTCGTTAACGAGCGTGACCTTGTAAGTAGCCATGAAATGATCCTCTCTATATCTATAAGTTTTCCTAATCTTACAAATCGGCATCTTGGACACCGACCTGAGTTGTTTAGGTATCTTCTATCTCTGATATTACGGGAAAAGCTAACGGATGCAACCCCTAGATCGGGAATCTTTGTAACGAAATTTATTATAATAATTCCTAATTCAATGTGGATTTGCTTATGGATCGCATCCGGCCAATCTGAGAATCAGTGAATCCAATCCTTTGGGCCTCAATGGCTCAAGGCTTGGACAGAACTGGGTTACAGTGATGATTAAATAGGCTGAGACTAGAAAAACAGGGAAATGCTCGAAGAACCGCCGATTCGCGTAGGTTTAGTGGGAACTGGGTTTGTGGCTCGCTGGCGATCGCAGGCCCTCGAACGGGATCCTCGCGCTCAGCTCGTGGCTGTGGCGGGCCGCACCTGGGAGAAGACCTGCGAGTTTGCTCAACCCTGGGAGGCGGCCCCCTGTCGAGATTGGCAGCAACTCATCGAACGAGACGATATTGATCTCGTGGTGATCTCCAGCCTCAATCATCAACGAGCGGCGATCGCCCAAGCGGCCCTAGAGCAGCACAAACACGTGCTAGCGGAATATCCCCTGGCTCTCAATCCTGCCCAAGCCCAAGTTCTCATCGATCGCGCTCAACAGCAGCAGAAACTGCTCCATATCGCCCATATTGAACTCCTCGGAGGGCTGCACCGAGCCTTTCTCGACTATCTGCCCCATCTCGGCGGAGTCAGTGATGTACGCTATTGCACCATTAACCCCAAACATCCCGCTCCTCGGCGTTGGACCTATTCCCTAGAGCAATTTGGCTTTCCTCTCATGGGCGCACTGTCGCGCCTGCATCGTCTGGTGTCCGTCTTTGGTCAAGTCGAGTCTGTCACCGCCCAGACTCGGATTTGGCCCGGAGCCGAGTCAGACTACTATCGAGCCTGTCTGTGCAAAGCCCAATTGCGGTTTACCTCGGGAGTCTTTGCCGATGTGATCTATGGCAAGGGCGATCGCTTTACTGAAAAAGAACATCTGCTAGAAGCGCGAGGCGTTGGAGGCCTACTGCATCTGACCCCAGACGGAGGCCAACTGCGCCAGGGAGAGCAACACGAGGCGATCGCCGTCGGCTCTCGACGGGGCCTATTTGCCCAAGATATGCAGCGAGTCTTAGATTATCTCTGTCAGGGGCGACCCCTCTATCTCGATCCTCGTCAAAGCCTCTATACCCTCACCGTGGCCGAAGCGGTCCGCCAGGCGGCGGCACAAGATGGCTCTGTACGCTTACCTGTGCGTTCACGGGATGGGAATGGTCTCGAGTAAGCGGGCAATAATCGCCTCTCCCTTGCGGCCACCCGCCGGAATCAGACGGTGGGTGAGAACGTGGGGGGCCATGAATTTCACGTCATCGGGAGTGGTGTAGGTCCGCCCTTCTAGGAAACCATAGGCTTGGCTGGCCCGTTGTAGAGCTACCGCACCTCGGGGACTGACTCCGAGGGTCACGTCATCATCAACGCGGGTGCTACGGACTAAGTTCACCATATATTGCTGCAAGGGCGCTTCGACGGCAATGGTGGCTACCTGTTGGCTGAGGTGGTGTAACTCCTCCAGACTCAAACAGGGTTGGAGTTGGTCCACGGGGATACGGCTGGCTAATCCCTGCAACATTTGTAGTTCTTCGGTTTCACTGGGGTAGCCGAGGGATAGCGAGAGCATGAAGCGATCCATTTGTGCTTCGGGAAGGGGGAAGGTTCCTTGATATTCAATGGGGTTTTGGGTGGCGATGGTGAAAAACGGTTGCGGCACTCGTCGTGATTGGCCATCGACGGTGACTTGTTTTTCTTCCATCACTTCGAGGAGGGCTGATTGGGTGCGGGGGGTGGCTCGGTTAATTTCGTCGGCCAGTAAGACATTGGCGAAGACCGGACCCGGTAGAAATTCAAAGCTACCGCTTTGGGGGTTCCAGATGTTAGTGCCGGTAATATCCGTGGGGAGAAGGTCTGGGGTGCATTGAATGCGCTGAAATTTACCGCCGATGGATTGGGCCAGGGACTTGGCTAGGAGGGTTTTCCCGACACCGGGGACATCTTCGAGGAGGGCATGGCCCCCGGCGAGGAGAGCGACGATGACTAACCGCACGGCGTCATCTTTGCCGACTAGGGTTTTGCTGAGATTGTCACGCAGTCGTTGCAAAGGTTGCAGATGATCCATGGTGGCGATGATGGGGTCAGAGACGGTGGGGGGAGGGAAGGGAGTCTAGGTGCGATCGCGCGGTTTGGCAGTCTTGACGAATTTGGGCGGTTAGGGCATCGAGACCGGGGAACTGCTGTTCGGGACGTAGAAAGGTCATTAGATGGAGGCTGAGGGGGCGATCGTAGAGGTCGCCGTCCCAATCGAGGAGATGCACTTCGACGCTCGGGCGATCGCCGGCGACGGTAGGGCGACAGCCGAGATTCATGACACCGGGGTGGTGGGTTCCATCGTCGAGTTGAACCCAGGTGCTGTAGACGCCCCAGTGCGGTAGAAATTTATCGTCGGGAAGCTTTAGATTGGCGGTGGGGAAGCCGAGGGTGCGGCCGAGTTGTTGTCCGAGTTCCACGGTTCCGTTGAGGCGATAGGGACGACCGAGGAGGCGGTTGGCGTGTTGGATTTGTCCGGCGGCTAAGGCTTGGCGAATGGTGGAACTACTGATGCGATCGCCATCGAGTGCTTGCAGTCCGCTGATGCAGGTTTCGATGTTGTACTGTTGGCTAATCTGCCGCAGTCGCTGACTATTGCCGGAGCGATCGCGGCCAAAGTGGAAGTTTTCACCGACGCTGACTCGTTTGGCGTTGAGGTAACGACAGAGAATTTCCTCGACGAAGGCCTCGGGGGTGAGGCGGGCCAGGGTTTCGGTGAAGGGAAGCAGGACCAGTTGTTCGAGGCCGAGCGATCGCAACTGCTCGACTTTTTCTTTAACTGGGGTCAGCAGCGGTCGCCGTTGGCCGCTAAAAAACTCTTGGGGATGGGGGGTAAAGGAGACGACGGTGGCGTAGCTGCGATCGCCACGTTCTGGCTTGAGGCGAGATCCCGGGTCACTCTCACGGCGTTCACCGAGAACCTGGGACACGGACAAATCCCGTTGAGGGGTCTGATGCAGAATTTTTGCAATCACCGCTTGATGGCCAAGATGCACACCATCAAAATTCCCTAAGGCAACATTGGCGGGACTCAGGGCGGTTGTTAAAGAGGACGTGACCCACACAGGCGTTGTACGGTAAACAAGAACGACGGAATATCCGGGATTGGCGCGACGGGTCTCCCAGTTGAATCAAACTTTAGCATGGGCCGGCATGAAGGCACCGGGAGTGGGCGCAATGACGATGGTCATTCCTTCTCGCGCGAGTAGACTACTACTAAAGGCGGCTTTGACCTGTTCCCCCATTTGATCGAGAAATTCATCGTTATGGAGTGGATCGTGATGGAAAATGACCAGCCGTTTCACGTTGGCGGCTTTGGCCACTTTGACGGCTTCTTGCCAGGTCGAATGTCCCCAGCCTTTTTTGCTCGTTTTCGGGTGATGATATTCTTCATCCGTATAGGTGGCGTCGTAAATCACCACATCGGCATCCTGAGCGAGTTTGAGGACATTGGGGTCCAGGCGATCGCCATAATGTTCGGTATCGGTAATATAGGCAGCGGCGTAGTTTTTCCAATTCACCCGATAGCCAACCGCTTCTCCCGGATGATTGAGATGGGCGGTTTCGACACGAACCTCACCGAGTTGAATCGGCTCACCCACCGTAATATCGTTAAAATCCAGTTGCGCCCCCATAATTTGTAACGGAACCGGAAAGTTCGGGTGCAGCATCTGATCATTGAGTCGTTGCTCAATCGTTGCCCCATTCGGGGCGACTGCGCCGTAAATATGAAACGTATTCCCTTTAATAAAGGCGGGGATAAAAAAGGGAAAGCCTTGAATATGGTCCCAATGGGTATGTGTAAAGAAGAGACTGGCTTGGATGGGCATTTCTGACAGGAGATTCTGGCCGAGGACACGTAGGCCCGTTCCTCCGTCAAAAATAAGGCGCTCACTGCCAACGCGCATCTCGACACAAGGCGTATTTCCGCCGTATCGGACTGTTTCGGGTCCAGGACAGGCAATACTACCTCTAACGCCCCAGAAATGAACCGTGAATTGGTCGTTCATGCTAGACATGGGTGGTTTTCGCTTCAGTTGGCGAGAGCGCTTCAACTGTCAAGTCAAGGTAAGGGTTAACGTCAGCAAGCTCAGGTGAGCCAGAGCCGTTTGGCTGAGATCATTACCGATCACGATCAACAATCGTACTTGATGGTCGATTCAGCTCAGCTTACCGGGTTGATGCCTAGATGGAGATGATCGTACCCGGCTAAGTCCAACTCAACCCTTAGCGGGTCAGTCAATGGGTCGGTCTCCTCACTAGCCTAACCTCGATTGTTCCGGTTATAGCAAACGGATCGCCTTGGACCGGAGTTCAGCCGTGCTAGTTTGACAACTTCCAGGGCCGTCTAATGGCTGATCTCAGCGCCAACACGGAACCGGTTGATGACGATTTTAGCTTTGTCTAGCTTAGCAGGAGACCCCAATAACTGTCTGCTCAATGTTGACAACACCTGACCCTAGGGTTGGGGACATCGGAACGCAAGAGAGTCAGGACGGCGACGATGTGAGCTTAGCCGAATCGGTCTTAAAGCTCCTCTTCCTCAGCACCCACTTGTTTGAGGTGAATATGTTTGCGCCCCAAGGAAATTTCAAATTCATCACCGGGGTTGAGTCCCATCTGTTTCGTGTAGGCGGCACCGATGAGCAAGTTGCCATTCGACTGCACACTAATACGATAGCTGGCACTGCGTCCACCCCGGCCATTGGAGGGTTGCTTGCTGTCGAGTTCAATTCCCTCGGCATCAATGAGCGCGTTGAGGAATTTCATCATGTTGACTCGTTCGACACCATTTTTCGTGACGGTGTAATAGCCACATTCTCGGGCTTTTTCCTCTTTGGGGAGACCTTCCAAGGCTCGAACTTTGTCAAGCAGTTCATTTCCGGTCAAGGCATTTGGATTGGTGTTACTCATTAATCTTCTCTCTAAAACGATAGACAACCGTTATTGGCTATTGTATCTTAACGGAAGTTTCTTTAGACTAAAAGTCTAACATTGATATTAATTTTATCAACAATCGTAGCTGTTTCCCGCCGCTGGACTGGCAAGAATCCTTGACCGTCCGACTGGGGGGCAAGCTACCTAATCTTGCTGCCGAAGATGAAGCTAACGACCCAAGGCCACTACAGCGTCAAAGCATTGTTGGATATCCGTTGTAACGGTTGCGATCGCCCCGTTTCTGTGCGGGAGATTGCCCAGCGGCAACATTTACCGGCGCCCTATTTAGAAAAGTTATTGATTCGACTGCGACAGGCGGGGATCGTGCAATCTGTGCGGGGTGCGCAGGGAGGCTATCAATTGGCGCGATCGCCCGATAAGATTTGCCTCGGCGACATTTTAGAGGCGGTGGGTGAAACCCTAGACCCCTTGCCCCATCATCATCCCGACGCCGAACTCGCCGAGGATTGGGTAACATTCGTCCTTTGGAACCAACTGCACCAAAAACTCAAACAAGCCCTTGATCGCATCTCCTTAGAGGATTTATACCATGATGCCAGAAGTTGGCAAGCCGCTCAGGGAGACCAGACAAGTTTTGTGGTTTAGTGAAAGAAGATCGCCGGGCTGGCCGATCCCCGAGATAGGACCGTTGCCTGAAATCTGCTCCTGAAATCTCCAGAAGCAACCCCTCGGCTTTCCCCAAGCTTTCGCCCCGGATGGCTGTTAATCTTATAGCATCACCCTGTCCCCCTCGCTCCTCCATTGACATCCTGTCATGATGAAAGTTGTGGAAATTCTCTCGGCTGAAGAAATCCGCCGAACCCTGACCCGTCTAGCGTCACAAATTTTAGAAAAGTCCGGTCATCCCGATCGCTTAGTCTTACTCGGGATTCACTCCCGAGGAGTCCCCCTGGCCCATCTGTTAGCCGAACAAATCGAGGCCCTAGAAAACGTCCCGGTTCCCGTCGGTTCTCTCGACATCACCTTTTATCGAGACGACCTCGATCGCATTGCCGTTCGTACCCCCGAACGCACCGAGATCCCCTTCGATCTCAACGACAAGATTGCCCTGCTCGTCGATGATGTTATCTATACCGGGCGAACCATTCGGGCCGCCTTGAATGCCGTGCAAGAATACGGTCGCCCCGAGGCAATTTGGTTAGCCGTTTTAGTCGATCGCGGTCATCGGCAACTGCCGATTCATCCCGATTTTACCGGCAAAACCCTACCCACCTCCAAAGACGAGCAAGTGAAATTCTGGGTCGAGGATTGGGATGGCCGTGATGCCGTTGAACTTCTCAAACCCATCGATGATGGGGACGTATCCTAAATGCAAAGGCAACCCTTCAAGAATCTAGGATTTTGGCTGATTGCCTTCATCGGAGTCCTCATCGACTATCTCAGCAAGCGGTGGGTGTTGGCTCACTTCAGCCTCGGCCAAACCCAACCCATCATCCCCAACGTCTTCCATTTCACCTACGTCACCAACACCGGCGCCGCCTTTAGTCTCTTTGAGGGCAGCGACTGGCTCAAATGGCTCTCCCTGGCGGTGAGTCTAGGATTGATGGCCGTTGCCCTCTGGGGTCCCCACCTGAGTCTTTGGGAACAACTCGGCTATGGCTGTATCCTCAGTGGGGCCGTCGGCAACGGCATTGACCGTTTCCTCTGGGGAGAAGTGGTCGATTTCCTACATCTGCCAATTATTCCTTTTATTAACTTCCCCATCTTTAACCTAGCTGATGTGGCCATCAACATCGGCATTATCTGTTTGCTGATCCTGGCCTGGCGACAGCCTGAACCTGAACCCTAGGGGCAACTCAACTGTCAACCGCTAACTGAGATTGAGAGATTCGACGCTGGGCCACATAACCAAAGCCCCGAATCGTCAAAATCAATTCGGGGTTTCGGGGATCTTCCTCAATCTTGGAGCGTAACCGAGCCACATAAACATCAATCACGCGCAAATCCGCTTGGCGTGTGGGGGCATAGCCCCAGAGTTTCTCTAAAATATCAGCCCGCGAGACCGGTTCCCCCGCTTGCTCAAAGAGGAGTTCAAGCAGTTTAAACTCCGTGTAGGTCAGGGAAATGCGATGAGGTCCTTTGTACACCTGTTGGCGATTGGTATCGAGGCGAATCGACCCAATTTCTAGGGTTCCGGGGGCCACCAAGCGGGCCGCGGCCGGATCTCGCAATCGCCGCAGTATACTTTCGATGCGAGCTTCGAGTTCTCGGGGACTAAAAGGTTTGACGAGATAGTCATCGGCCCCCGCTTCGAGTCCCGCAATGCGATCCTTGATGTCCCCAAGAGCCGAGAGCATCACAACCGGAATCCCCGAGTCCTGGCGCAGTTGCCGACAGACCTCAAAGCCATTGACCTGGGGTAACATGACATCCAAGACCACCAAATCCGCTCCATCGCCCTCGAAGAAATCCAGAGCATCCTGGCCATCAGCGACCGTTTCGACATCATAGCCGGCCATCGAGAGGCGCAGATCCAACATTTGCCGAATCGCCGCGTCATCATCAACCACTAGGATTTTTGCTTTTGACTTTTTCAAAACCGGATCCCCTTTCCCTTATAAGGCTCGTCAACGTCCCATCAGACGCTCCGAGTCATAAAAGCCAGGATTAAATGTCCACAAGAGAACTCACCCCGATTGAGTTTCGGGATGATCACTGCGCTGTGGGATAGCCCCTGGCGCGTCGCGTTTTTTATAACAAATGTTTTCAAAATGTTATCATTTGTGACGTAAATGGGTCAAGTTCTCAGAAACACAAAAATGGCTGAACTGTTTATCGTTCGGCTTATACAGGTGAAATCTGTTTGAATTTTGCCGCTCAAAGCCTCGATTCTGGCTCGACTTGCCCAGGATTTGTACACAAAATTTCACAAAATCAAGGGTTGACAAAACTGCCAGTGTATAGTTAAAAGATGCAATAACTTGTGTCATGCTAAATCCAAGTCAGGCTGCAACTGAGAAAGGTGGATGTCACAATAGAGCGAGATAAGAGAGCCAGATGTTTGTCTTTTGTTTGTCCTTTCTGTGAACCTGTCCTGATTCGCCTGTGACTTCACCAAAGCCTCCCCACGATCGCCAACCCTCAAGGCCAGAGACGGACCCGCCGCCGAGTCAACCCCAAACCTTTCTGGGGAACGTCACCCAAGTGGCCAAGCAGCTTCATGCCAAAGTGAACTTTGGCCAACTGGCCCTCAACCCCAAAGCCCGAGTCCCGGAACTTTGGGTGCAGCCGAGTCACGAGGAGACAGCCCAAGTCTATCCCCTCGTGGGCGATCGCTATCTTCTGGGGCGATCGTCCCAATGTGACATGGTGGTTCCCACCCCCCTCGTCAGCAAAACCCACCTCTCCCTAACCCGAGATAGCCGCCAGGGTAAGCGTCACTTCACCCTGCGCGACGAAGGCTCCACCAACGGCATTTACATTGGCAAACGCCGTTTACGCAAACTACAACTGCAACATGGCGATATCCTCACCCTAGGACCGCCGGATCTCGCCGATGCCGTGCGCGTGCAGTTTTACGATCCTCCCCCCTGGTACGTGCGAGGCTTTCGTTGGAGTCTCTACGGCGTCTCGGGAGTCTGTGGCCTCGCGACTCTATTAATACTGGCCGAATGGCAAAAATTTACCGTTCGCCCCCTACCCCGCTCCATCACCGGCCCCACCATTGTCTATTCCCGTGACGCCGAGCGGCCCCTACGGGAACCCTATAGCACCACCCATATCGAACATCGGCAACTGTCCGACTTTGGCGAGTATCTCCCCGATGCCGTCATCGCCTCCGAAGATAGTCGCTTCTATTGGCATTTAGGGGTCGATCCCATCGGGATTTTGCGGGCCTTGGTGACCAACCTACGAGGTGGAGGCATCCGCGAGGGGGCCAGTACCGTCACCCAACAACTCTCCCGCAGTCTCTATCGGGATTATGTGGGAACCGACGATTCAGCGGCACGAAAATTACGGGAGATGGTGGTTGCCCTCAAACTCGAAACCTTCTATAGCAAAGATGATCTGCTGCTGACGTATCTCAATCAGGTCTTCCTAGGCATTGATCTCTATGGCTTTGAAGATGCGGCCCGCTTCTATTTTGATAAATCGACTCAGGAGTTGAGTCTCTCGGAAGCCGCCACCTTAGCGGGGATTTTGCCCGCTCCCAATCGCTTTAATCCCATTCAGAACTACGAGTTGGCGGTTCAGTACCGTAATCGGGTCATCGAGCGGATGCGGGCCTTGGGCAAAATCTCCCAGGAGGAAGCCGATCGCGCCCGGCGATCGCGCATTGAAATTAACCCTGAAGCCCAAGAAATCCTCGAAAGTACCATTGCGCCCTATTTCTACGATTATGTCTTCGTCGAACTTGAGCAGCTTCTCGGCACGGAACTGGCCCGAGAAGGCAACTTCATCGTCGAAACCGGACTCGATCAGAACCTCCAGCAGCAAGCCGAAAACAGCTTACAAACCTATGTTCGCAGCCTTGGCGGCCAGGTCGGCTTCTCCCAAGGGGCGATCGTCTCCTTAGACTATCGCAGCGGTGAAATTGTCGCCCTAACCGGAGGCGTTGACTATCGTAGCAGTCAATATAACCGAGCTACCCAGGCCCGACGACAACCCGGTTCAACCTTCAAAGTCTTTCCCTACGCCGCCGCTCTCGAACAAGGTATTAGTCCCTCAACAGTGTTCTCCTGTCAACCCCTCACCTGGCAAGGCCAATCCTATCGCCCCTGTGAACGCAGTGGTGGCGATATCAATATGTATCAGGGAATGGCCCAATCCGAGAACGTGGTGGCCGTCCGGGTGGCCCGAGAAGCCGGATTAACCAATGTTGTCAAGCTCGCTCAACGCTTGGGAATTCGCTCTGAGTTAGATCCAGTTCCTGGCCTGGCCTTAGGTCAAAGTGAAGTCAGCGTCTTAGAAATTACGGCCGCCTACGGTATTTTGGCCAATCAGGGCCGTTGGAACCGAGGTCATGCCATTCGCCGCATCCTCGATAGTAGCGACTGTGAGGATGCCAATGATTTCCAAACCTGTCGGGTGATTTATGACTATACCCAGCAAGAACCGATGAACGAACCGGTGTTGTCTCCAGAGGTGGCCGGGATCATGACTGACCTATTGCGCGGCGGCGTGCAGTCAGGAACGGGGACAGCCGCCGCTTTCGGGGCGGGAGAAGTGGGGAAAACGGGAACCACCGATTTCGCGGTAGATTTGTGGTTTATTGGCTATATCCCCGATGGCTCCTTAGTGACGGGGGTTTGGTTAGGCAATGATGATAATAGCCCCACCTACGGCAGTAGTAGCCATGCGGCAGAACTTTGGCGCCGTTATATGAGTGAAGCGGTTAATTGAATCTGGAGGGGTGTTGGGCGGCTAGTCCGATTCGGGAATAATCAGTTTGCGATAGGACTTGGTGAGGCGGCTTTTGGAGGGATGCGATCGCCCACTTTTTGACCCCGAGAGTTCTTTGACATAGCGGCCAATCCAGTTGTTAACGGTGGCCTGAGAACCCAACTCTTCGGTCAGGCGATGGTATTGGGCGGACCATTGGGGATTAGCTTCGATCGCCATACAGACGTGGTCGATCAAGTCTTCATCGGGGGGAGAGGTGAAACAATCCAGGATCTGTTGGACTAGCTGGCGCACGCCTTCAGTTTTGCTCATAGTTGTTCTTCAGATGATAACGTTCCTCAGGGTCATAGCTATTGCGGCTCAATCTGAGTGAGTCATGATGGACAGTGGCCCCCATGAAAACTCACCCTTGTTATGGGGGTCCCTTAAAGAAGCCTTTAGACATCATGAGCCTGGCGGAGCCATGACCCTCCAGTTTAACAGAGGAGACGGGGTCATTTTCTCATAAGATGGCTTTCAATCCTTATCAACATGCTGCCTTATCCAGCGACTGCCCTCTATGAATTTGAGGGCTTCTGAAACACAAGCCTGAAGCTAAACCCATCCCCCCTGAGCAACTGGGATACTGATTTTGATGACTTGAACACCTAATACCAATTTTCAGAAGTCGTGCCATAGATGTCTGTCGGGGAACCCACCCCTAACCCCGACCGTGGAGGGGATGGCTGTTCGCCCTCCTCGGTGTCAGATGTATAGCAAGCATTTCGAAAAATGGTATAAGTTCTTAAAGTTAAATAACTTGTATAGATCCTAAAATATACAGAGGTCAAACCTCAGGCTAAAGCCTAGCTCTAGCGGATAATAAATAAGTCTTCAAGGTTTGGTTGGATACGAAAATGTTAATACAAAATAAGATATATGATCTTCAATAAAATCCCCATTTCACTTAATAGGTCTTCAGCAAATACTACCAGGGTCAAAAATCGTGCCATGCATTCGAAACTGAGGAAGGGCGAACAGCCATCTGCCGTTGGGTCATTTCGGGAAGGTTATTTCCCTGTCTTATTTTCCCTGACCGTAGGTGGTGATACTCTCCCATCCTTCCGCCCCGGCTAGGATGGCTAGTAGGGCAATGATAATGATATTGAGGAGTCGATGGTAGAGACATCGCCCTTGTACTCTCAGGTCTAAGATTTGCCCGAAATGTTGTTACAGTAAGCCTTTTAGCTAAGATGTGTCAGATATGCGAGGATGGGGGTAGCTTCGGTCTCATTCTCATATCGGTCAGGTTTTTTATTTGACAACCTGAACTCTGCCCACAGGCTCTCGATTTTGTCAACCCCGATTTTGATGCGTTTACCGGGTGAACAGCCGCTTCCCTACAATTTTGTATCCCAGGCAAAAAATTACAGCCGATTTTCTCAATATACTACGATTCTTAGTCCCCATGAAAATAAATTTTTGGCGGTGGATTGCTGTTGCTTTGCTAGTTTTAACTGTTGTGATCTCCCCAGAACCTACCTTGGCTGGATCCTGTGAAGTCCAATCAGATATTGTGGATTTTAAAAGAGTTCGTATTCAGTATCCAGTTCCCTGCTTTGAAAACAAGTTGAACATCGGTGATAGACTCTCTACTATTAAAGATTATCTCAATGGGAGTCCGCAATTTCCCGTCGAGCTGACCCGTTTAGATTATCAAATCATCGACGGGGGGATTCAACTGCAAGCCGATGCCATCCTTGACTTACCAAGACAAAGAAAAGTCAACATCATCCTCAGTCAAGATCTGCTTCTAAGTATTCGAGGGGGACGTCTGAACCTGTCAATGGGTGAGTTGGACGTTAGGAGTCCGGGAGTCCCTGTGGGACTAGCGAAGAGTGCACTGTTCCGAGCTATTAAACCTCCGTTAAAAGACCTAGATGGGACCCGAATAGATGACATTATTATGGCGAATGGGGGATTGGCATTAGCGGAACAGGTCGATCTCAACCCTCAAGTATTAGAATTTATCTTAGAAAAGCTTCAACCAAGCATTAATATTGAGATTGATGATAATTTAGGTCTGATTATTGACTGGGGATTTGATTAGGGCAAGGTTGTCATAATCCGACTATACCTTGTGTTCCTGAATTGGCGTTCCTGAATCCACCCAAACCGGGGCGAATCGAGTTCGCCCCAAAAAGACTCGTATTGGCACTGCGCCGTGACGATAACCCTATAGGTTCACCTCAATTTGACAGAAGTAGACCTCAGGAAGATTTGGCCAATTGCCAACAGTCGCGGGCGATCGCCCAATCTTCCTGAGCGTGAATCACCCACACCTGCACCGAGGAGTTAGGACTAGAAATTTGCCAATCCTGGCCCGAAGACTCATGACGCGCCGGATCTAACTCTAAGCCCAAAAACGTCAACCCAGCACAAGTCGCCTCTCGCACCGCCGAGGAGTTCTCCCCCACCCCAGCCGTGAACGCCAACAGATCTAAGCCGCCTAACTGGGGAATCAAGGCGGCGATCGCCCCCTGAAGTCGTCCCACATACATCTCAAAGGCCAACGCCGCACGACGGTTCCCCGCCTCTCGGGCCTGTAAAATCTCCCGTAAATCCCCCGAGGGACCAAAAATCCCCTTCAACCCCGACTCCTTATTCAGCAGTCGATCCACTCCCTGGGCATCTAACCCCGTTTCCTTCATCAAATATAGAGGAATCGCCGGATCAATCGAACCACTGCGGGTTCCCATCATCAACCCCTCCAAAGGAGTAAACCCCATGCTGGTATTGATACTTTTGCCCTCGCGAATCGCCGCCAGAGACGCACCATTGCCCAGATGAGCCGTAATCATCCGCAACGACTCCAGAGGTTTCCCCACCAGGGCCGCCGCTCGCTGCGCGCAATAGCGGTGACTAATACCATGAAACCCATAGCGGCGAATCCCCTTGTCAAACCACTCATAGGGAATGGGATAGGTGGCCGCCGCCGCTGGAATCGAGGTATGGAAGGCCGTATCAAACACCGCGACCTGGGGAATATCCCCTAACACCGCCTCAACGGCTAAGATTTCTTCAAGATGGGCCGGATTATGATTGGGGGCCAGGGGAATCAAACGCTCAATCGTCTCCTTGACGGCTTCGGTGACGAAGGTGGCCTGGGAATAGCGATCGCCCCCATGAACCACCCGATGGCCCACGATCGCAATCTCAGACAAACTACCTAACACCTGAGTCTCCCCCTGCACCAGAGTTCCTAACACCTCCTCCAAGCCGCGACTGGGGGCATCTGTCGGCAGATGTCTCTCATGTTTGCTGCCGTTGGCGACTACCGTTAAGCTGCCATAATCAGGAGTCGCCCCCCAATCCACCATCGCCTCCCAAATCGGTTCGGCAGGTGTTTCAGGAAAGGCCGCCTCGGGAACCTCATATAAACAGCTTTTCTGGGAACTCGATCCGGCATTCAAGACTAAAATTTTCATGCAGCCCTCACACTTGACAACCTTTGACAACCTTTGACAACCTTGCACAACCCTAGAGTGGCGATTGGCTAATCCGGTGTAACTTCAAGAAATTCGTCCCTCGGGAATGTTTGGTGGGAATCCCACCCACAATCAAAATTTGATCGCCCAACTCAGCTAGATTGCGTTTTTGTAAGCCACTGTTGGCGTGTTCAACCAGTTCTTCAAAGGTTTCTCCATCATCATCAATGAGAATCGGCTTCACCCCCCAGATGAGATTGAGACGGTGATAGACATCCCGGTTAGTGGTAAAGGCCACCACTAACGCCCGTGGCCGTTCCTTAGAGGCAATGCGGGCCGTATAGCCGGAACTGGTAAACGCGGCAATACAGCGTAAGTTTAGCAGGCGATCGATGGTATTTAGGGCTTCGGTGAGGGCGTGGGTTTCGTCGGTTTCCGAGGGCGGATAGTTGACGAACTCTGCCTCCGGTTCAATCTGACAGGCAATTTTCGCCATCATTTGTACCGCTTTCACCGGATATTTACCCACCGCCGATTCCCCCGATAACATGATCGCATCGGTTCCATCAATGATGGCGTTGGCGACATCACTGGCTTCGGCGCGAGTGGGGCGCGGTTCGCGAATCATACTGTCAAGCATCTGAGTCGCCGTAATGGCTGGAATCCCCTGTTGATTGCAGGCCCGGATAATTTCTTTTTGCAACATTGGCACTTTTTCGGGACTCATTTCTACCCCGAGATCTCCCCGGGCCACCATGATCCCATCACATTCAGCGACAATTTCTTGCAAGTGGGCGATCGCCTGAGGTTTCTCGATTTTACCAATCACAGGAACTTTCGTATCACTATGTTCGCTGATGAAGGCCTTTAATTCGCGAATATCATCTGCGGTTCGCACAAAACTCAGCGATACCCAATCAATTCCTTGGGATAAGCCAAAGATCAAGTCTTGTTTATCCTTGTCGGTCATCGAGGGAAGATGTAAATCCAAGGTTGGGATATTGACCCCTTTGCGACTTTTGAGAAGTCCACCTTCAATGACCACGCAATGCACAGCATGATCGGCAATTTTCGTGATTTCCAACTCTAGCAACCCGTCATCGAGCAAAATTTGTGAGCCAACCTTTGCCTCTTCTGCCAAATCAGGATAATCGATTCCCACGGTTCGGGTTTGTTCATGATATTCAGCATTGGGAATCAAAATAATTTCGTCCCCTTCCTCTAACGAAATTTCGCCGTCAGGTAAGTTACAAACCCGAATTTTTGGTCCTTGTAAATCCTGGAGAATGGTGATGGGGGTATCAAGTTCCTCGGCGATTTTCCGCAGATTTTGAATGGTGATTTTATGTTGCGCATAGTCTCCATGAGAGAAGTTTAAGCGAGCCACACTCATGCCCGCACAGACCATTTTTTTGATCACATTTGGACTGTTGCTAACCGGTCCTAGGGTGGCAACAATTTTGGTTCGGTTCATAATGATAACTCCTTGATAATTGTTTTCATGACCGTCGCAGAATGACGGAGTTGCTTGGCTTCAGTTTCTGTTAATGATAACTGAAGCATTCGCTCAGCCCCCTGTCGATTCACAACAGTCGGTAAACTCAGACAAACATCATGTAGATCTTGAATACCAGGGACTAAACGACTCACGGTCATGACCCGATTTTGATTACGGAGAATGGCTTGGACAATATCCGTCACCCCTAAACCGATCGCGTAACTGGTATAGCCTTTGCGTTTAATAATCTCATAAGCCGCATCTCGGGTCTCCTGAAAAATGCGAGTTAGCCGAGGATCATCGGGGCGGGGGCTACCGGTCCAACCCCCGTCACATAGAGGCATTCCAGCAACATTGACGTGACTCCAGACCGGGACTTCACTATCTCCATGTTCGCCAATAATATAGGCGTGTAAACTGCGAGGATCGAGATCCAGTTCTCGGGCTAACAGAGCACGAAAGCGAGCTGTATCTAAGACGGTTCCTGACCCGAGAACCTGTGACGAGGAAAATCCCGACAGTTTCAAGGAAACATAAGTCATAATATCGACGGGATTGGTCACAACCAATAGAATAGCCTGCGGACAATGTTGGACAATATCCGGAATTAATTTGCCGAAGATAGCCACATTTTTTTGCACTAAGTCGAGGCGGGTTTCTCCTGGTTTTTGAGCGGCACCGGCGGTCATAATCACAATATCGGCATTGCGTCCTTCTTGGGCGACAGTTCCTGCCAACACGGCGGTTGGGGCAACAAACGGGAGGCCATGAACTAAGTCCATGACTTCTCCCTCAAGTTTTTCAGTAGCTAAGTCTTGTAAAACCAGTTCATCGAAGCAGTTTTGAATGAGCAAGGAATACGCACAGGCCATCCCCACTTGTCCCGCGCCAATGATGACAGCTTTACGGGGTTGAAGGGCGTCAAATCGTGGGTGGCTTGGCTGGGTGAACAGCGTGTCAAACATAGGGGGCGATCGCGAGTGAAGGGACTAGATTAAGTTACTAAAAAACGAATAGGTAACCCATAATAGTTCACCAATAACGGTTGAACAGTAACATAACACTGGACATGAAAAAAATAAATCGAGAATTCCTCTTTAGAGCAGGGGTATCCCCATCGGCTCAACCCCATTTTATCGATGAATTCTTAGAAAACGCAACCACCAGGACGGGTCCAGGGAATCTCAGGCTCGGCTCTCGCCGCTCCTGAAGCGGGCGCAACAACTGTTCATAGTATAAGATCAGCATCAGTCAAAGATCGTTTAGCCCAAGATTAAGTTATCATTAAAAATTTGCCGCCTCTGACCGCCTCAGCCAGAATCCAAGGGCGATCAACCTGAGAGATTGTCACAAAAATAACAAGATCGCAACGTGGGCGATCGCCGTTTAGAGCCAGTCACGCCACCCTGCACTATTATTGTTTTTTAGATGTAACCGAGCTTACATTTGCTAATCTCTAGTTTTCCACACAGATGTGAGTCATAGTTTCTGGATTTAACAAAATCTTTCTTGAACTTTAGGGTGATAAGCTGCTATCGATAATAGGGAGGGAAACTCATCAACGATATCCAGATCTCAGATTGGGTTTCTCACTTGTCCTCACGCTAGGAAGCGAATGCTATGACCATTGCCACATCCTCAGTCACCACGGAAATGCCCCTGTCGGCAGAAGAACTGCGGAAAATTCATGCCTACTGGCGGGCTGCCAACTACCTGGCGGTGGGCATGATCTACCTCAAAGATAACCCCCTCCTAAAAGAACCCATCAAACCCGAGCATGTCAAAAAACGGCTCCTCGGCCATTGGGGCTCGAGTCCGGGGTTAAGCTTTCTCTACATCCACCTCAACCGCCTCATCAACAAATATGACCTGAATGCCCTCTACATCGCCGGCCCCGGCCACGGCGCTCCCGGCATCCTGGGTCCCGCCTATCTCGAAGGAACCTACTCCGAAGTCTATCCAGACAAAGGGCAGGACGAAGAAGGACTGCAAAAATTCTTCAAACAATTCTCCTTCCCCGGCCACATCGGCAGCCACGTCACCCCAGAAACCCCTGGCTCGATTCACGAAGGCGGGGAACTCGGCTACAGTCTCTCCCACGCCTTCGGGGCCGCCTATGATAACCCGGATTTGCTGGTGGCGGCCGTCGTCGGTGATGGAGAAGCCGAAACGGGACCTCTGGCAACCGCATGGCACTCGAACAAGTATCTCAACCCCATCCGGGATGGCGCCGTCTTGCCGATTCTGCATTTGAACGGCTACAAAATCGCCAACCCCACGCTCCTGGCACGGATTCCTCACGAAGAACTCGAAGCCCTGTTCCAAGGCTATGGCTATCGTCCCTATTTCGTCGAGGGAGATGACCCCGAAACCATGCACCAACGCATGGCGCAAACCCTTGAAACCTGCGTTCAGGAAATTCATCGCATCCAAGAGGAAGCGCGGCGGACTGGGGTCGCCCAACGCCCCCGGTGGCCGATGATTGTCTTCCGCTCTCCTAAGGGCTGGACGGGACCCGAATCGGTGAAAGGTCATAAGGTGGAAGGCTTCTGGCGGGCGCACCAAGTCCCCATGTCGGATGTGCATAAGAATCCCGAGAGCATGGCCATCTTGGAAGATTGGCTGCATAGCTACAAGCCCGAGGAACTCTTTGATGAGACGGGTAAACTGATTCCGGAATTACAGGAACTGTCCCCGAAAGGGGCACGACGCATGAGCGCCAACCCCATTACAAACGGGGGCTTGGTTCGCAAAGAGCTGCGGCGGCCCGATTTCCGCAAGTATGCTGTCGATGTGCCGAACCCCGGTCATGTCGAAGCTCAGAACACCCGCATCATGAGTTTCTATTTGCGGGATGTGATGCGCAACAATATGGAGAATTTCCGGGTGTTTGGCCCCGATGAGACGGCTTCAAACCGCCTACAGGCTCTCTATGAGGTGACGAAGAAGGCTTGGATGGCCGAAATGCTGCCCGAAGATGAGGATGGCGGCTTTCTCTCTCCCGATGGCCGGGTGATGGAGATGCTGAGTGAGCATACTCTCGAAGGCTGGCTCGAAGGCTATCTACTGACGGGACGACATGGGTTGTTCCATACCTATGAGGCCTTCGCTCATGTGATTGACTCGATGTTTAACCAGCACGCCAAATGGCTGGATATTTGCAAAAATGAGGTTCCCTGGCGCGCGCCGGTGTCGTCGCTGAATATCCTGCTCTCGTCGGTGGTCTGGCGTCAGGATCATAATGGCTTTAGTCACCAAGATCCCGGATTTATTGATTTGGTCACCAACAAGAGTGCTGAGGTGACGCGGATTTATCTACCCCCCGATGCGAATTGTCTGCTGTCGGTGATGGACCATTGTTTGGAGAGCAAGAATTATGTCAACGTCATTGTGGCGGATAAACAGGACCACTTGCAGTATCTGACGATGGAGCAGGCGATCGCCCACTGTACCAAGGGAATTGGGATCTGGGAATGGGCCAGTAATGATGACTGCGGCAAAGATCCCGATGAACCCGATGTGATTATGGCCTCATGTGGGGACATCCTCACTCGGGAGGCTCTCGCGGCCACGGCGATTCTGCGCGAGGAGTTCCCGGATCTCAAGGTTCGCTTTATCAATGTGGTGGACTTGTTCCGTCTCCAGTCGGAAGTCGATCACCCTCATGGTTTATCCGATCGCGACTTTGACAGTCTCTTTACCACCGATAAACCGGTCATGTTCAACTTCCATGGCTATCCTTGGCTGATTCACAAGCTCACCTATCGCCGCAGCAACCAGGAACGCATCCATGTGCGCGGCTACAAGGAAAAAGGCAATATCAACACTCCCCTAGAGTTAGCGATTCGCAACCAAGTCGATCGCTTTAACTTGGTGATTGATGTTATTGATCGGGTTCCCAAGCTCGGTTCGGCGGCGGCTTATGTGAAGGAACGGATGAAAAATCAAATCATCGATCACATGCACTACGCCAAAGAACATGGAACCGACAAGCCGGAAATCACGAATTGGAAATGGCCCTATTAAATCAGTAAGCTAGGGGATAAAGGCGTTAGCTCCCGTCATGGCTTGCCTAACGCCTTTATCTGAAAACTGACACCTAGAAATCTATCTTATGGCTGATTTAATTGCCGTTTCCTACGATAGCCAATACAAGGCTGAGGAAGTCCGCTTGGAATTGCTGAAACTCCAAAAACAGCATCTGATTGAACTCGAAGATGCCGCCGTGGTGGTTAAAAACCAGGACGGTAAGATCAAACTCAATCAGGCCATCAATCTCGCCGCCGCCGGGGCCGCCTCGGGCAGCTTCTGGGGGCTGTTGATTGGACTGCTGTTTCTGAGTCCCTTACTCGGGGTCGCCGTCGGCGCTGCTGGTGGGGCGATTGGTGGCGCTCTCAGTGACATTGGTGTGGATGATAACTTCATGCGGGAACTCGGCGAAACGATGCAGCCGGGAAGCTCAGCCTTGTTTATCCTGGTTCGCAAGGTGACCCCCGATAAAGTCCTCGATGAAGTGGCTCAGTTCGGTGGTAAGGTCCTACGTACCTCTTTGAGCAAGGATCAAGAAGCCCAGTTGCAAGAAACGCTGTCAAATCGGGGCATTGAACTCGATAAAGTTCATGCTGAAGCCACAGAGTCCTAAGTGTGGGACGGATAACGGGTATTGGGCGATCGCCGGCGGTTTGGGGGAAACCCCTTTCGGGGCGATCGCCCCTTTTTTTTCTCCCAGATTCTTAGGCCTGAATCTCCTCAGTGTCGTTAAAACGCGATCGAAATGAGATATAACAAATGGAGAGTTCCCGAGAATTTGCCAAGAGTACGGTCTTAAATCATGGTCAACGTCGCGACCCCTTCTATCCCCTCCATCCAACTTGAAGACGATGCTACCCAGGAATTGCTCGATTGGGCCACCGCGATCGAGCATTCCGACAGCACATATTTTGAAAAAAGTCAAGCCCTCGCTGTCAAACTCGGGGCGCATTACCGTCAAGATGGCCTAACCGAATTTGGCTTCTGGACTCCGGAACTGACAGCCCAGGTGATGCGACGTAAGGAAATTTACTTAGAAATCCTCACCCCCATCGACGACATTGATTTCCGGAATCCTCGCCAGGTAGTGCGCTTTCGCCGCACCCGCTTAAACCTCAAACAACAAGGCGAGTTTCTCTGGGGGGTTGTCTCCGGCTTGCAGGGAGGAACTCGGGACCAGGCCGGTTCGTTTTATTGGCTGCGTTTTGTCGACCAACAGGGGATTCTTGAGGCCATTCGCGATGTCGTCCCCTACTCACTCCCCTATGGCGTATTCGGCCCGGCGGAAGTCTATGATATTGACCGCCTACAAGCCAACCGCCCCGATTTAGACTATTTTGCCCGCACCAGCGCCTCGCAACTACCGGAATTTTTCACCCAAGATACCCATCACCAGCAAGACCTCAAAGCCATTCCTCGGGTTCATGCACCTCGCAACATCCTACAACTCCATGTCGGCACCGCCACCGCTGAGGGAACCCTCGAAGGATTAACGACACTCTATCAGCGCATTTCGGCCAAATTGGCCAATGGGGACGCCCTAACCCCCATGGAACACAACTATGTCGGCTATGATGCGGTGCAACTGTTACCCCTCGAACCCACCATTGAGTTCCGCAGCGAATATAGTCCCGAAAGTGAATTTTTTGTCTTTCTCTCGGAAGATGAGGAAGATGAACTCAGAATTGAACTGCGTAAACCCAATACTGAAGATTGGGGCTATGATGTGCCGATTCTGGGTTCAAGTGCCACCAATCCAGCCCAATTAGGCAGTTTGCGCCCCGATGAAATGGTGGATTTTGTGGCGACGCTTCATAATTTCTCCACTGGGCCAATTCAGGTGATTTATGATCTCGTCTATGGCCATGCTGATAACCAGTCGGAACTGCTGATTAACCGGGAATATCTCAAGGGGCCAAATATGTATGGCCAGGACTTGAACCACCAATTACCGACGGTTCGGGCAATTTTCCTGGAAATGCAGCGCCGTAAATTGAATACCGGAGCGGATGGAATTCGCGTTGATGGTGGCCAAGATTTCCGCTTTTTTAACCCGTTATCGGGAGCGGTGGAACAGGATGATGCCTACTTACTGGCGATGAGTAATGTGGTTCAGGATATTGAAGGGTTTAAGCGGTTGATGTTTACCATCTTTGAAGATGGTCGGCCTTGGCCGGCTGAGGGGTGGGAAGATATTTCGACCTATCGAGATTTGATTGAAAAAATGCCCGAATCCTATCAATGGGGACCCCTGGTGTTTGCTCATAATACGCCAACTCTCAAGGGATTTTGGGAGCGGAAATGGCGGCGGGTGTTGGAAGTGATGCACATTGGTAGTAATTGGATTACCGGTTGTGCGAATCATGACACAGTGCGGCGGGGAAATCAGGTGTCTCTGGAGGAACCGATTAACTGGAATTTAGGGGAAAATTTGCCGGAGGTTCTTTGGAAGGCGTATGATAATCCGGCGACCTCGATTTGGGTGTATGGGTTTAGTCCGGGCCTACCGATGGATTTTATTAATGCTCTGTGTCACGCTCCCTGGATGTTTTTCCGCAATACCGATGAACGCTATGGGGTGAAGGTGGTGTCTGAGGAAATTGGCTTCCTCGATTGGCAAATTTCTGAGGAAATTTATAATCGTCCCGATTTATTTCAAAACCTCAAAAAGTTGGGTTTTGAGTATCTCGAAGATGTGCGAGGCTTTGGACGAGCGCTGCAAGAAACGATGATGGAGATGGATTATGATCTCAGCCGGGTGGCTAAGATCTGTCAGGATTGTTTGGGAGAGGATGCGTCGGCTTGTAGCATTGATAGTATGAAGCTGCTTAATCATCCCAAGATGGTGAAGTTCTTACGACGTTTGGATGAGGCGCAGTTGAAAAAGTTTGCTCTCACCTATATGGAGGACTGTTTTGTCGCCTGTAATGTGGGCCATTATGAGTCTCAGGTGGATGAGCTTCAGGCTCAGTTTAATTGCCAGTTACGGGCGTTTCGTCATGAACGACCCTGGCTGGCACAAAATCTGATTGGAACGGATCGCTTTGATAAATATAGTGAGGGCGATCGCACGATCTTTTATGGAGTCCGTAGTAATCCAAATGATGGCTCCGAAGGAGTCGTGATGGTGGCTCATTTGGGGGGCGATCCGATGACGGTTGAACTCGGGGATTGGTTAGGGATTGATTTGAATCAATGGACCGTCGAAATTGCTTCGCCAGGCTTGGAGCGCGATGGCAATTTTGATGACCTCAATTCCTTTGAATTGCGCGATTCTGAAGGACTCCTTCTCTGCTTTGCGCCGCCACAACGATCGCCGGTGTCTCAACCGCAGTCGCCAGCGCCAACTCAGTCGTAATTTCATCATTCGTCTCAACGTTCGTCTCAACGTTCATTCCTTGCTTGATCTCTTATGAGCGATCGCCCAAACTCCGACCCAAACCCCACACCGACGACCCCTGGTGAGGAAACATCCCCGGCCCAAAGTCGTCGGCTAGGGCGGCTGTTGAATGATACGTTAGGCCAACTGAAAGGGCGTTTACCCAACCTACCCAACATCGGAGATGTCACCAAGTTATTTTCGGTCAGTGATGACCAGTTAGCGGAAATTCTGGCTCGGGTTCGCCAGGAACTTCCCACCACCGAAGCCCTATTATTGGGAAAACCCCAGGCGGGGAAAAGTTCGATTGTTCGCGGCTTAACGGGGGTATCTCCTGAGATTATTGGTCAGGGATTTCGCCCCCATACCCAGAACACGCAACGCTACGCCTATCCCTCGGAAGACTTACCGCTGTTGGTGTTTACGGACACGGTGGGGTTAGGGGATACCCGACGGGATACGCAGGAGTTGGTGTCAGAACTCCTCGATGATTTGGATGTCGAAACCCGTCGCGCCCGGATTTTAATTCTAACGGTTAAAATTACGGACTTTGCGACAGATACATTACAGGAGATTGCCCGACAACTGCGGCAGCAACATCCCGAAATCCCCTGTTTACTGGCCATTACCTGTTTGCATGAACTCTATCCTCCATCGGTTGTGGATCATCCCGAGTATCCCCCCGAGTTTGAGGAGGTACAGCGGGTGACCGAGGCGTTACAAAAGTCGTTTGAGTCCTGGTATGATGGGGTGGTTTGGCTGGATTTTACCCTGGAAGACGATGGATTTACGCCGGTGTTTTATGGTTTAGAAGCCTTGCGGGATGCGATCGCCGATTTACTCCCCGAAGCCGAGGCCCGGGCCATTCATGAGTTACTCGATGAGGGAACAACCCAAGAGTTGGGAGATCTCTATCGCGATGTCGGACGACGCTATATCCTGGCGTTTTCGGTCATGGCGGCGACGTTAGCGGCGGTTCCCCTACCCTTTGCCACGATGCCGGTGTTAACGGCGTTACAGGTGTCTCTGGTGGGCGTTATTGGGCGACTGTATGGCCAGACTCTCTCGCCGTCGCAAGCGGGCGGGGTGGTCAGTGCGATCGCCGGTGGCTTTTTAGCCCAATTAGTGGGACGGGAATTGATTAAGTTTATTCCAGGATTAGGCAGTGCGTTAGCCGCCTCCTGGGCGGCAGCGTATACCTGGGCGTTAGGGGAAGGCGCTTGTGTTTATTTTGGGGATTTAATGGGCGGTAAAACTCCCGATCCTGAAAAGATTCAGGAAACAATGAACGAAGCGTTTGAAGCGGCCAAAAAACGGTTTCGAGACCATGAACATTAACACCGTCTTGCCCCTTGCCTCTTGCCCCTTGCCTCTTGCCCCTTGCCTCTTGCCTCTTGCCTCTTAACAATCATGTCTGATTTGGCTGAAGTTCACGTTCAAACATTGGGTTGGGCAACGGTTGCCAAAGTTTCCCATATTGGTAACGTTCGCAAAGAAAACCAGGATAACTTATTGATAAAACCCTGGCCCGATGGTTCAGCGATTTTAGCCGTAGTTGCCGATGGGATGGGGGGTGGTCGTGGTGGAAAACGAGCCGCAGAAATTACGGTTGAGACCTTTGCAACGCTCTTAAGTCAACCTCTTGCTAATTCCCTGAGCGATCGCTATCAACAGCTTTGGAATACCCTGCATCAAGCTGATGAAAACATCCGGGCCGAAGGATGTATTAATCCTAAATTGGCCGGAATGGGGGCGACGGCGGTGGTGGCCCTAATCACCCCCAATGAGATGATTCATCTCTACGCCGGAGACAGTCGCCTTTACCATTATCGTCCGGACGAGTTTCTCTATAAAACCGCCGATCACTCGGTGATACGAATGCTACTAGAGATCGGCCGCATCACCGAGGAGGAGGTGGCCACCCATCCCATGCGAGCCGTGGTGAGTTCCTGTTTGGGGGGACGAGACGGAAACGGGGATTTTAGTATTGATCCGAAGTGGAATCGTGAACCCTCGCCGCAACGAGAGTTACAGGTTGATGATCTACTGTTGCTTTGTAGTGATGGCTTACATGGTCGTCTTCGGGATAGTGAAATACAGGGCTATCTCGACGGATATCGACAATGGCCCCGTAAGGCGTTAGAAGCACTCAAAGAGAGAGCCTTGGATGAGGGAGGCTTAGATAATTTGACGGGGATTTTGATTCATATTAACGCTTAGCCGGGTTTGATTCGAATTGAGCGATCGCGCGATCGAGAATCTCGCATCCGTCCTCAACGGACTCAATGCGACTGAGTTGATCCCGTAGCTGATTCGCACCAGGGAAGCCCTTACAATACCAGGAGAGGTGTTTGCGCGATTGATAAATGCCGCGATCGCCCTTGTAAGCCCCCAAGGCTCGCAAATGCTCCTTAGCACAGTCCAACCGCTGCACAGGACTGGCTGGGGGGAGTCGTTCCCCCGTCTTGAGAAAATGATCAATTTCCCCCACCAAAAAGGGATAACCCAGAGTTCCCCGCGAACACATCACCCCATCGGCCCCCGTTTCATCGAGACAGCGTAGGGCCGACTCGACCGAAACAATATCCCCATTCGCGATCACCGGAATCTCCAAAACCTCCTTCACCCGGCGAATCCACTGCCATTGGGCCTCACCGGTATATCCTTGTTGTCGAGTGCGTCCGTGGAGCGTCAGCATCGCGGCCCCCGCATCCTGCATCCGTCGAGCAAACTCCAGAATCGTGATTTCCTCATCAGACCATCCCAGGCGAGTTTTGACCGTCACCGGAACCCCCGCCACCTGCACCACCGCGCGGACCAAGGCCTCGGCCACCTCCGGCTGACGCAACAGGGAGGAACCGCCCCCTTTGCGGGTAATTTTGTTGACGGGACAGCCCATATTGATATCAATGGTATCCGACCCCTGATCAACGGCAATTTGCGCCGCTTCTCCGAGGAAGTCGGGGCGGCTGTCAAACAGTTGAATACTAATGGGATGTTCTTCGGGGTCAACATCCATAATTTGGGGAACCTCCCGCAGATGTTGCAAACTCGACGCTTGCACCATTTCTGTATACATCATCGATTGGGGGGCGTAGCGGCGCACCAGGCGGCGAAAAACGAGGTCGGTGACGCCGGATAGGGGAGATTGGAGGACGCGGCTTTGGACTTGGACTGTGCCGATTTGAAGGGGTTGGGCGAGTTTTGGCTGCCCGAGAGGTGTTAGGGATGCGTTAGTCATGGAGAGGGGAACGAGACAGGGCCATCTTTCTAGTCTAGGGTTTTTTTTCCTCGTGACTTGGCTTTTCCTCGTGACTTGGCTGAAGCCAAGTCATGCTCTTGGGGAGGCTCTGCCTCCCAAGTCCAGGCGGCAGAGCCGCCCTGAGTTCGTGTCATGGCTGGAGCCATGGCACGAGGGGAGAGGGGAGGGAGCCATGGC
>NZ_JAWOCL010000038.1:0-10934 GCF_046483825.1 Sodalinema sp. | reverse complement strand
TCATCATAATTGGACATCAGTAATCTGTTCAGCTAGCATGGAGGAGTACCAAATTTAATCCTAGTACAGTTTGGAGCCACCAAGGGGAATATTTTCCTACATCAGTTTTAAGCTTCTTGGAATTCTTATATCTTTATTTTACCAAGAGATGACGTTCACATCTAACACCTATCAACTCCCGTTAACGTTTGAACAAATCCTAATTCTAGTTCAACAACTTCCTAAAGAGGAGCAAATTAAGCTCAAACAGGAAATTGATAAGGCAATAAATGCCCAGGAAGAAGATTTGTTAACTGTCTTCGACCGCATTGGCAAAAATGCTCAAGACAAAGGATTGACTGAAGAAATTTTACAGCAATTACTTGCTGATGAATCCTGAAATCATTGTGATTGATACTAATGTTTTAATCAGTGCGGTTTTAAGTCCTAAAAAAACTGCAAGAAAGGCTTTGAATCGAATTTATCAAAACTTTAAGATTGGACAAAGT
Organism: Sodalinema sp.; assembly: GCF_046483825.1. Lineage (NCBI taxonomy): Bacteria > Bacillati > Cyanobacteriota > Cyanophyceae > Oscillatoriales > Oscillatoriaceae > Sodalinema > Sodalinema sp. The sequence continues at coordinate 10,446 of NZ_JAWOCL010000038.1, read as the reverse complement.
GAAGAGACCTATCAAGAATTGGCGACCAGAATTTACAAGCGCAAATTTGATAAATACATTTCAGATGAAGGACGAAAAGATTTTTTAAGAGTTGTTAGACACTATAGTCGATTTTTTGAGGTAGAATCTCAAATTGAAATTTGTCGAGATATTGATGATAATAAGTTTTTGGAATTAGCGATAGATTCTAAAGCCGTATTTCTCATCACTGGTGATAAAGATTTATTATCCTTAAAAGCTAACATTCAATATCAACAATTAATTATTACTCCTAGGGAATTTTTGGATCAGTAACGTGGGGCAGCAGAGTATTTTCAATAAACTACGACAAAGCGCTCTGTTCATTAAAATAGGCAAGGGTTTCGGTTTCGATGCGTTGACCCTGGGATAAACGATAGGCTATTTTTGGGTTAAACCTTCTTCTCTCCCCTATGTCTGCTGAACTAATCTGTGTCGGAAGTGAACTACTCCTGGGCGACATCCTCAACACCAACGCCCAATATATCGCCCAGGAACTGGCAAAACTGGGGATTCCCCATTACTATCAAACCGTCGTCGGCGATAACCCCGAACGCTTGCAAGCGGCCATCGATATTGCCATTCATCGCGCCGACATCCTCATCTTTACCGGAGGCCTCGGCCCCACCCCCGACGACTTAACCGTAGAAACCTTAGCAGATTTCTTTCATACCCCTTTACAAGAACGCCCCGATGTGCTAAAGGACATCGAAGCCAAATATACCCGTCGAGGGCGCACCATGTCCCCGAGTAACCGCAAACAGGCCTTACTCCCCGAAGGGGCCGACGTCTTACCCAATCCCATCGGTAGCGCCCCCGGTATCATTTGGCGACCCGGCCACGTGACCATCTTCACCTTTCCCGGAGTTCCCTCGGAAATGCGGGCCATGTGGCAAGAAACCGCCGTTCCTACCCTCAAAGCCCAAGGTTGGGGTCAGCAGGTGTTCCACAGCCGCACTCTCAAGTTTTGGGGGATTCCCGAGTCAGAGTTAGCGGAAAAGGTCTCCGGCTTCCTCAATTCCGTGAATCCCACAGTGGCCCCCTATGCCAATTATGGCCATGTCAAGTTGCGGGTGTCGGCCCGGGCTGAGTCAACGGAGGCGGCGGTGGCCCTCATCCATCCCATCGCCCAGCAAATTCAGGAGATTGCGGGAATTTACTACTATGGCAGCGATGATGAAACTCTGGCGACGGTGGTCGGACAACAGCTACAGAACCGAGGAGAAACCCTCGCCGTGGCTGAATCCTGTACTGGGGGCTATTTGGGCAAAGCCTTAACGGAGATTCCGGGGAGTTCGGCCTATTTCTCGGGCGGCGTGATTGCCTATGAGAACCGGATTAAGGAACATCTGTTGGGGGTTGATGGCGAGATTTTACAGACCCTGGGGGCGGTATCGGGACCCGTGGCGGAACAAATGGCGGCGGGAGTTCGTGATTGTTGCGGTACAGATTGGGGCATTGGTATCACGGGAATTGCTGGCCCCACCGGTGGCACTCCCGATAAGCCGGTGGGATTGGTTTATATCGGTTTAGCTGGCCCTGAGTCCGTGAGTCATATCGAGTATCGTCTCGGGGATACTCGGGGACGGGATTGGATTCGCGAGATTAGCGTCAGTCACGCCCTGAATCAGCTTCGTTTGGCGTTGAGTCGTCCTTAATCTAAGGAAATTTGTAATCCCCAGACATCTTGGGGGACGAAGGTGCGATCGCTGGCAATCTTAGCCACCGGTTCCGTCAGGGTAAACTCTCCCGCGTCAATCCAGGCTTTAAGTTCTTCGGCCACTTGGCGCGATCGCGGAATACTGGCCAACGGGGCCACCCGAACCGACTTCCCATCGACGGTAATTTTACCCGATTTCAATTGAGCATAACTCACCAGTCCAAAAGTGGGACGCACCCGGCGGGGAATGGAAAAATCCACCACTGGGGCCACCAACTCCTCATCGCGAACCGCACAACGTTCCACCACCGTCTCATTGAGAACCGGCAGAGGAACCCCAACCCCCAACATCAGGGAGGGACCATAGTGATGAAAATAACAGCCGCGCACCCAATTGCGGTTCATTTGTCGCGCATCGCCCATCAAGGCAAGCGTAGCCGCCGGTCCAATGGGCGTATCATTGGGGAGTCGCTTTTGCAGGGGGAAATGTTGCGTCCCTTCACCGACGACATAGCCCACACCGCCCCCCATAAAGACGCGGGTTCCAATGCCAATTAGGTCTAAATTGGGATCATTGAAGAGGGGAGAAATGGCCCCAGGGTTCGAGTAAACGGCATTTCCCAGTTGTGGCTGGAGAGGACCGAGATAGGTAAAGAGAGTGCGATCGCCCCCATTGACCCCGACAATAAAGTTCTGATAGAGATTACGAGGATTAAACAGATAGAACTGATTAATCGTATCGCGAGAAATCTGGGTTTCAAAGGAAGCCCGAGGATAACAATCGGTGACTTGGCCAATGGCCCGAACCTGAACCGTTTTCCCGGCGATGAGGTCCTCAATCACATGGCCGCCGCCGCGATTCTCCTTCCACGTGGGTTCACGGCTAGGATCTTCAGCATCACTCACCTCCGCCAGTTGCGTCGCCCCCAGATACAAATCCACGGCCCCAAAGCCGGAATAGGCCATCACCCCGTCAATCCAGCAGCGACGAATCTTGATCGGCGGGTCAGTATGTCCGATATTAAGGATGGCCCCACTGGACTCCATCGGTTCAAAGGTTCCGGTGGTGATCACATCCACCTGTTTTGTGGCTTGGGTCACGCCGATATCTGCCACTCGGGCCTTGAGTTCCTCAACTGTCCAGACTGAGGCTTTCCCAGCTTCAATTTTTTCGTTAATTTCGGCGATCGTCCGTTCCATGATCCAACGTTAATAACACATCGTTAATCCCAGCCCAAGCGGCGGATTATGCCTGTTCCCTGTTCCCTGTTCCCTGTTCCCTCTTCCCCCCATGCCCCATCCCTATCAGCCTCACTATAAGCCCAATCAACTCATCTGCGGAACGGGAACCACGGCGATTGTCAGCGGTTGGACGGTTAAGGAGGCGATCGCCAAACATCTCCAACCCCAAGACTACGCCGTTATTGGACAACTCTACAGTCCCACGCGCGGCATTAGCGTCCTGGTTCGCAATCTGTTACTCAACCCCCAGGTTCGGGACTTAATTATTGTCGACGCCACCCGAGAAGACCGTAATGCTGGGAGTGGTCGTTGTCTGGCGGACTTCTTCGCCCAGGGAGTGCGTCCGGGACAAACGGAGAGTGGCCGAGATTGCTGGGTGATTAACTCCCCCATTGTGGGCTATCTCGATGCCGAACTTCCTGAGGCGGCGATCGCCACCCTACGGGAGTCTATCACCTGTCATCGAGTCGAGGACGTTAAATCAGCCCTTCACCTCGCCCGGACGATCGCCCAACAGCCGTCCCCCAAACCCTGGGGTGTTCCCCAAAGCTTCCCCGAGGCGATCGTTGAATCTCCCCTGAAACCGGGCCGACGCTATGGCCATCGCCTCGAAGGGCGAACCATCGCCGAAACCTGGGTTAAGCTGATTCACCGCATTCGTCGGACGGGAACCCTGCGTAATACCCAACATGATAGCCAGTGGCAGGAACTGATTAACCTGATGGCGATCGTCACCGACGAACCCCCGGAATTTTATTTCCCTGATCCCAACTACTTGCCCGTTTCTCGGGATTTTGTCGCCGACTATGTCGGTCAAATTCAGGATGATGCGGTGTCCAAAGACGGGGTGAAATACACCTATGGCCAGCGGCTGCGATCGTGGTTTGGTGTTGACCAAATCCAACAAGTGGTTCAGCAACTCCGCGACAATCCCGACTCCGCCCGGGCAGTAATGTCCCTCTGGGATGCCCAGCAAGACGGCCAAGCCAACGGAAGTCCTCCCTGTCTCAATCATATTTGGACCCGAATTGTGGACGGAGAATTGTCTCTAACCGCCACGTTTCGCAGTAATGATATGTTTGGGGCTTGGGTGGCAAATGCCATGGGCTTACGGGCGCTGCAACAGCATCTGAGGGAAACATTAGAAGTCCAAGCTGGACTGAATTTAGACCTAGGTCCCCTGATTACCATCAGCGAAAGCGCCCATATCTACGATGACTGTTGGGAAAACGCGGATACACTCATCGAACAACAGTATCCAAAACTGTTAAAAAACCGGAGTTTTGCCGACCCCTCCGGGAGTTTTACGATCCTCATCAGTGGCAGAACAGGTGAAATTGTCGTTGAACATCTCACCCCTGGTAGTGGTGAACCCGTGGGCTGTTATGTTGGGAAAACAGCCAAACGACTCTATCAAACTATCGCGGCGGATTGTCCCGTTTTGGAGACGGAACACGCCCTCTATTTGGGGACGGAGTTACAGAAAGCAGAGATATCCTTGAAATTAGAATTAGAGTATCAGCAGGATAAGCCGTTATCGCAACGAATAGGAGTGTAAAACCGTTTTAGGCTAGGGAAGTTGCTAACTTTAATTACGATTTTCTAGCCGTTGTATTCGCGCTTGTAACGCCTCTAACTTTTCCTCTAAGGTCATATGTTCTGATTCATTGGTCAAACTGTAGCCAATCAACTGTTCCAAAATTCTCTGTTGACGTTCAGAATTGGCTGAAAGGTCGCCGTAGCGTTCAATTAACTCATCGAGGACTGCTTTTTGGGCTTCTTGTTCTTCCTGAAGCTTCCGTTGGCGTTCCTGAAGTCTCAGGTCGCCTTCTTGAAGCCTAATGTACCCTTCCTGAAGCCTAATGTGTCCTTCTTGAAGTCGTAACTGACCTTCTTGGAGTTCCCGCTGTACGGCTAACATCTGTTCGAGGGTTGTTTGGATTTCTTCGGGGGTCATGGGAGTTGGTCGGATTTAAGGCTACACCACTACCAACCTGATTCTACACTATTGCTCAGCATGATGGAGCACCCTTGGTCTGCTGAGCCATTCATTCCCTTGATGTTAGCTCCTTCATTTTACGACTATTGTCTAACAATATTGGCGGATAAAGACCTTAAGTCAGCGGCGGGAAGTTCTGCCACGATCGCATACACATAATCATCTTCAGACCACAGAATCATACGCGGTTTCCCCGGTTGACTCACATAAAGTTTTCCGGTTCCTAAATCTGGCAAGGCTAGATTTTCTTCCCGAGTATCAATTTGATAAAAAGATAGCGGTTGCCCGGTTTCTGTGGTATAGGTGTAACGCATTCCGTAGATTTTACCAAACACACAGAGGGTTCCTCCCATCAACTCAATTCCCTGTTTTTGAATCACAGGATTGGTCTCAGAAAAGGAAAATTGACTATCAAATCGTTCGATAATCGAAGTTAGATTATCGGCATTATAATCCATTGGCCCTTCAGTTCGGGTCAAGGCTTTCAGGTGGTCTTCTGTAATTTCAGTTAACCCATCCCATTGACTGACTAAAACCGCATCTAATGGGGCAACGACCATATCTGAGGTATCTTGGCCTCGGAGTTGGGCCTGGGTATAATTCAGTCGCTCTCGCAAACGTAGATTATCCACGAGAAGGGCCACAGCCAGAACCGCTGCGACTCCACTGGCCCAACGTTTGGCCCAACGTTGCCAGGGAAGCCGCGAGGGCGGATGCAAGGGAACCACAGCTCCCTGTTGCGCCCCGGAATCGTCGCTCATTTCCCTCTCCGTCTCGGTCATTGCGGCCTCGGTCATTGCGGCCACTAGGATGCGATCGCGCAGGCCAGGTGGGGGCGGCGTTTCGGGTAAGCCATAGGGCATAGCCCCGAGAACATCCTGTAAATGTCGGACCTCCTCAGCCAGTTCCGGGTGCAGTTCCAGTTGGGTTTTGAATAATTGGCGTTCTTCAGAGGATAAATCTCCAAGAACGTAGCCTGCTGCTAATTCCTGAAGGCGCTCTGGTGAGAGATTGCTCATCGGATCATCCCATCCATTCTTGTAAGTGTTCTCGAAGTTCTAATAACCCTTTACGCGATCGCGTTTTCACCGTTCCCAGGGGCATCTTTAAATGGTCTGCGATCGCCGATTGACTCATCCCCTGATAATAGGCTAACTCCAAAATTGAGCGATATTTCTCAGGAAGCTGATCTAACGCCTGACGGACCGTATCTCGACGTTCACTTAAAGAAATTTCGTCAAAGGGGGTGTGAGTGGTCATCGTGTCCTCGCTCAGGGTTGCGCCCCAACGTCCAAGAAATTTACGTTTGCGTCCTCGCGATCGCAACCGATCAATGGCCCGCGATCGCGTTAACATCATTAAAAAGGTACTCAGTTTGCCACGACTGGGATCATAGTTCTGTTTACGCCAAAGAATCAGAAAAATCTCTTGGGTTAAATCCTCCGCCTCTTGAGGATTCCCGAGAACCTTTAAACTTACACCATAAACTAAACCGCCATAACGATCATAAAGCTGCCCCAACGCCGTGCGATCGCCGGTTTGCAGTTGTTCATATAAGTCAACATCAGTCACTGACATAGATACGGCCGCACTTGCTGCGAATTGAACAGTTCGTGTGTGTCCTAACACCATAGCAAATCAGGTTGGGGCTTTCCTTCACTACGTTGCTACGCTGCGATCGGATTTCCCAGCCACCCAAAATCTGGCCAATTGGCAACAATCACCTTAGTCAAACGAGTAGAACCCTTGGATAAACCGTAAAATCTCCTGCGCCGAGGGCAAAACCACCTGAGCTCGTTGCGACGAGAGCGCACTGAGGGGAATCCCCAACTCAGCCGCATTGAAAAAACGCTTACCAAACATGGGATTACTATAAATTGTTAATCCCAAATCACTCGAATTAGCCACCATCGTCTGAGTCGGAGCCTGGAAGAACTCCAACTCAGAATGTCCCTCCACCTGGGGACAAGTTAACCCGCTCACCTTCCGCAAACGTTGAATCGTGGCCACACTCAACTTCGCCGCCTGATTCGCCGCCTTCACCCCCGACAATTCAGGACTATTATTCTGAATCGAACGAACCAGATTCACCAAGGTTTTCTGAGTGTCCGACGCATCCTGAAACGGCAACACCGCCACATACGCCGTCGGTAACAACAACTCATCACTATCAACCCGGAACGTCAGCACCGTCCGTCGATAGCCCACATCGATACTGGGGGGCTGACTCATCTCTGGATATTGTTCGCTTAACTGATGATAAATCCCCGCTAGAACTCGATGAGCATCACTACTAATCGGCATATCAACCACCAATTGCACCACCGGCGGCGTCTGATTGAAAAACTTTTCAAAATTCTCCGAGTTAAACCGCGCGATTTGACTATGATCCCCATTGGGGCTTAAATCTAGCCAATCACAACTCATCCCCTCCGTTGTCAAATTAAAGCGAGCCACGCCATAGAGTTTCGCCCCCGTTAAAATCGCGCCACTCAAATCCGCTCCCTCCCAATCGGCCCGAATTAAATTGGTTTGGGTTAAATCCGCATGAACAAAACTCGTATTCAGGAGATTGGCGCAACTGAGATCTGCCCCAATCAAGTTTGCACCACTGAGTTTGGCCTCACTCAAATCAGCCCAGCGAAGATTCGCGCCACTCAAATCAGCCCAGCGTAAATTCGCCCCCCGCAAACTCGCGCCGCTCAAGTTAGCGCGATGCAGGCGTGCATGACGCAGTTCAGCATGACTTAAATCGGCTCCCGTTAAATCCGCCTTACTAAAATCTGTCCCAATTAGATTGGCATTGAGGAGAATCGCTGCAATCAGAGAACTCCCTCGTAAATCCGCTTCATTGAGGTTAGCGCCGGTCAAATCCACTTGTCTGAGGGTCGATTCTCGTAAATCCGCCGCGTTGAGATTGGCCCCATTAAGTTTAGCGTTGCTGAGGTTGGCCCGAATCATCTCGGCCCGAATCAAGGCCGCATCTTTGAGATTAGCGCCGCTGAGGTTGGCTCGAATCATATTGGCGACGTTGAGAATCGCCCCTTCTAAATTGGCTCGCACCAGGTTGGCCCCACTGAGGCGAGTCACATTCATTTTGGCGTAGCTGAGATTGGTGCCACTGAGATTAGCGCCACTGAGATTGGCAATACTGAGAATTGCCTGACTGAGATTGGCACCGCTGAGGTTAATACGGCTGAGATTCGCTTCAGATAACATGATGCCGCCGAAGTCCCGTTCTCCGGCAGCATATTTTTCTAAGAGTTCTTTAAGCGTCATGGGACTTTATCCTCGTTTTCAAGCCAGTCGTCGGCACCAAACCACCGAAGCGCACCCCAAATCCTAACAACAATTGAGATCCTTTCCCTAGTATCTCGGGTTCGTTGTCGCGATCGCCATCTCAATTGAGATGACCCGATGCGATCGCCTCAGGCCCTCTTCGGCGCTAGTTTAGGCGCTAGTTTAGAGGGGATCGGGGTTCAGGTCAGTCACCGTTGTTTTGACGAAATCGAAGATCACAAAGGGCGGAGGCAGAATCTGGTTACAGACTTCAGGATAGGGAGGTTCAATGGGATTGACGCGGTTGGCGGCTTGAAGCCGTTGCTTGCCGAACTGAGGATGATGTTGAACTTCGATGGTTTGGTTTTTGGAGTTGGAGAGAATGACATGGGTGGGAGCCTGGAAAAAAGCCTGCCCTGCATCGGGGGTCAGGCTTTCGGGTTCGTTGCTGCGTAGGCTGTTGGCTCGTTCAACGGTTTGCTCGAAGAAGACTCGCAGCCGTTGGATGTAGCGAAAATGGCCAACGTCGAGGTTTTCTCGTTCTTTGGTTTGTAGCAGTTGGACGAGGTTTTGGATATTGCGTTGGGTGGCGGTGGCATCCTGAAAGGGCAGGATGGTGATGTAGGCGGTGGAAAATAGTTGTAAGTCGTTGTCGAGGCGGAAGGTGATCACGGTGCGGCGATCGCTGACGTCGATATTGGGCGATCGCTTCAAACCAGGAAAATAGCGGGCAATGTGGTAGTAAACCTGAGCCAGAGCCACATGGGCGGCGGGGTCGAGAACGGCATCGACTAAAATGCGAACGGTCGGTAACGACTCATTAAAAAATTCTTCGACCTGTTCCGGGCGAAAGCGCTGGATTTTAGAGCCATCTCCGTTGGGACTTAAATCAACCCAATCACAGACCGTTCCTTCACTTTTAAGGCCAAAACGAGACACACCATAGAGTTTACTCCCGGTGAGGGTGGCTCCACTCAAGTCGGCTCCCATCCAATCGACATTGGTGAGGGTGGCTCGGGTGAGATCGGCATAGACAAGACTCGCATCGAGTAAGTTCGCGCCGGTTAAGTTGGCCCCGCTGAGGTTGGCCCCGCTGAGTTTCGCGCCACTGAGATCGGCTCCGGCTAAACTGGCGCCACTGAGATCGGCCCAGCGTAAATTCGCCCCCCGCAGATCGGCTTCGATGAGTTTGGCCCCACTGAGGCGCACTTGTCGCAGTTCAGAATTACGCAAACTGGCCCCACTCATATCGGCCCAGCGTAGATTGGTACGCCGGAAGGTGGCTTGTTCTAGGTTCGCGCCGCGCATTTGGGCGTAACTGAGATCAACTTCGCTGAGATTGGCCCCTTGAAAGTTGGCCCGAGGGAGTTTAGCTTCTTTGAGCATGGCCCCGCTGAGGTTCGCGCCCCGTAAATCGGCCCCGCTCAGGTCGGCTCGTAACATTTCGGTACGAATGAGGGAGGCTTGGTAGAGATCAGCACCGCTCAAGTCGGCGCGGATGAGGTTGGCTACATTGAGGTCAGCATCTCGGAGATTGGCCCCTCGCAGGTTGCAACTGCTGAGTTTGGCGACGTTAAGTTTGGCCCCTTTGAGATTGGCTTTGCTTAAATTGGCACCACTGAGATTGGCAACGCTCAAACAGGCGTTCCGTAAATTAATTCGGGTGAGATTGGCTTGGCTGAGGTTGGCTTCGCTTAGATTAACGCCAATAAATCGCCGCACGCCCGCTGCATATTTTTGTAACAGTTCTTCGGCTTCCATACACGCGCTTCGAGATCTATCCCTGGTCGGAGTGTCCGAACCCTCGGCACGGTGGGTCGTGCCACCCTAAGAGGATCGTACACGAATCCCTCCCTATCTGGGACAAGGCCGTTCTAAATCTGGGGGCGTTTGGGTCCAGACGACGTTTAGCTATGAACAATAAGCAATCAACAATAAAAATTAGATAAATCCTATTGCTGTAGTCGTTTTAAGCTTTTTGTTTGTACTAGATGAATTGGCTATTTATATCTATTTTAGTCGATGCTGTTCAACAAAAAGCGAACGTGAGATAACTCTCACGTAAAACTCCTGGGAGGGTTGGAAGCTCCGTGATTGATCGCGGAGAGGAAAACCGACTCAAGCGGCTTTAGCCGCCAGCACCCCCTTGCGGGGTGGAGGGGTATGGTTGCCCCTCCATGGAGCTATGGTTGGCTCCGACTCCCTTGCGGGGTAATGTTGGCGCTTGCGCTAACGCGCACGCTCCGCG
>NZ_JAWOCL010000017.1:0-12670 GCF_046483825.1 Sodalinema sp. | reverse complement strand
AAAATTCAACTGAGTTCCCTCCAAGAGGGAATGGATTACACAGACGAACAATTTGCCGCAGGAATCCCGCAAGAATTTAGTAGTCCTCTATTTTTTATTATTGTCAATTAAAGTCAATTAAACAGTGGTCTGTAAATCCAAATTACCAACTCCTTTCAACTCGAAATCAAGCTAAACTATCGATTTTCTGTCATGGCTGACATCATAACGCTGCTCAAACAAAACTATAATCCCTTTGACTTAACCACCGCTCGAAGTGGTAACTTTTGGCTGGAACAACAATCTGCAAATTTGACCGTCGAGTCCATTCACCAAGAACAACTAAGGAAGATTATCCAGGTTATCGAAGAGGTGCAACTCAACCAGATCACCCGAACCATCTTGTTAAAAGGAGATTTAGCTTCGGGAAAAAGCTATTTTCTCGGTCGTCTGAAGAAACAAGTTAATCAAAAAGCCTTATTTGCTTACATCGGTAGCTGGTCAAACAATGACTATATTTGGCGGCACATTTTGCGTCAAACTGTCGATAGTCTGATGCAAACTCCCGAAAATGAAAGCCAATCGCAATTTCTGCTGTGGCTCAATAGTTTGTCAGCATTTCAGGACAAAAGCCTCATCAAAAGGATATTAGGGGAAAAAACCATCTTTGTCCAAAATTTCAAGAGTAGCTATCCGACGGGAATTTATCAATCTAAAAATTTCTTTAGTGCTTTGTATCATGCAACACAGCCAGAAGACTATATTATTGCCTGCGATTGGTTGCGAGGAGAAGATTTAGATACCAGTGATTTAAACCGACTGGGAGTCCGTAAATCATTATCGAGCGAGGAAGATGCCAAAAATATCCTCATGAACCTAGGACGGGTTTCCGCTCAAGCTCAGTATCCCATTGTTTTGTGTTTTGATCAAGTCGATCAAGCCTGTCTTAAGGAAGATGGCCTACCAGCCTTGTTGGGGGTTAACACAACAATTCACAACGAGAAACTTAAGAATTTTGTTGTTATTCTCAGCCTAATTCAAAGCACTTGGGAAAATAAGGTCTCTAAACAACTTCTGGCTGACCGCGACCGAATTGATCGAACGGTTCAACTTGATAAAATCACCATAGATCAAGCGGAAGAAATTTGGCAAAAGCGTCTCCGTCCTTTGCATGAACAAGCCAACCCCAAACCGAATTCTGACATTTATCCCTTGACGCGAGATCAGTTAAAGAAACAGGCGTTAGGCGGACGAACGGTTCCTCGCGCGGTTATTCAACTGGGCCACAAACTGGTTCAGCAACTCAAAGGACATGGGGAGATAAAAACCGACGATAGCTTTGCGCTCGTTTGGGACAAAGAATTTAAGAAAACCCAGGCAAAAGTTGAACGAATCCGTCAGCAATCCTCTAGTGAATTGGCTCAGTACTTGGCGGATATTTTAGAAATGCTGGGAGTTCCTAATGTAGCTTATAAATATCTGGAAGGGTCAAAGTATTTAAATTATTCTTTGAGCTTTACCCATCCCCAAACCTCTGAGAAAATCGGGGTTTTGTGGAATGAAGACCCGAATATGAGAAGTTTCTTTTATAGTATGTCGGCTTGTGAGAAAGTGGTGAAAGCCGGAGACTGCGATCGCCTCATCTTCATTCGTCACGAACCCTTTGGCAGCAAGAAGAATAAAGGCTATAAGCTATTCGAGAAGCTATTTACCAGCAACCCCCACCGTCACATCTGTCCCCATCTTGACTCAATTCACTATCTAGTGACCTATCATCGGCTACTCAATGCTGCGACCTCGGGGGAATTAGTGGTCGGCTATGATTCACCGAATCCTGGTCGGCTCAAGGAATTGGTGAAGCAAAGCGGCGTGTTGGAACAATGTCAGCTTTTGAAAAACTTAGGTATTCTTGACGGCTCAGCCGATCCTTCAGGGACATCAACGAAACCTGACCCTTCACTGGATAAGAAAGATGTGAAAGTTCGTGAGTTTTTGATGAAGCAGATTAAAAGTCAAGGATTATTGGGAGCCGAGGTCTTAATTAACTCGACCTTGGCGGAATTTGATGGGATTGACCTGAAAGATGTAGTCAAAGAGCTAAAAGCGTTAGAACGCGAGAACTACATCCGCATGATTGGCGACAAGAAGAATATCAAAGATCAGTCAGTGTTCCGAGTTCCCGAAGACCAACGCCAAGCCTCTTAACCTACCCCTTGCACATCCTTCGAGAGCCAAACTCGTGTACCTTCACCAACCTGATGACATCGAGACCGCCATTACTCGTCTCTCTCGCGCCTCCCAACTCTGGATTGACACCGAAACCGCAGACTGGTGGACAAAATCCCCGAAATTATCGCTGATTCAAGTGAGTGACGATGGGAGCGATCGCCGTGGTGACTCAGTCTATATCCTCGATGTCCTCCAACACCCCGATTCCATCCGCCTCTTTATCGAGCGGATTATGGTCAATCCCCAGATTGAGAAAATCTTTCACAACGCCGTCTATGATGTGAAATTTTTGGGAAAGTCCAACGCGCAAAACATTACCTGCACCCTTAAACTAGCGCGAAAGCTAGGAAAACAACGGCTGGGAGTCCCCAATCTGCAACTCAAAACCCTAGCCGCCGAACTGTGCCAGTTTTCCGAGATTGACCGCGACTCCCAAGGTAGCAATTGGGGCCAACGACCCCTAAAGCCACGACAACTGCACTACGCTAAACTTGATGTGGTGTATCTGGCCCAGGTTCATCGCCATCTGTTGACTCATCTTGGCCAGTCTGATACACCGCCTGAGAGCCTAGAGGAGCGGTCATTTGTGAGTTCTAACCCGAATTTTACGGCCCCAAATTTTACGGCCACTGATGTTCGTGTGGCGAAAGAATGTCCCCGTCTGTTCTATTTGGGTCATCACTCGAAGTGTCGTACTGTTTTTATTCCCCAAGAGACCCAAATTTCGGGTGTGGGAAACGACTTTCACCGCTTAGCACAGGAATTTGTGAAATTGGCGGCGGCGGACTCTCGCTTCAGTCAACGGCTGACCCCTCCCAGTGAACAGCTTGAGGTTGAGCAACTGTCCCAGGATATGCAGCAACTGTTTTACGACCGTTGTTTCTATCCTTATCTCATGCAGATGATTAGCAAAAATCCTGATTCTGCTCAACGGTTGGAACAGATTTGGCAAGGCTTGCAACGCTTAATTTATCACTACGCCGAATTACTCAAACGCAATCGCCAGAATTTTGAGCCTAACGACATTATTGCCAAAACCTTTATTGGTAGTGAGTTACTGCGGAAACGGTCTTATCAACTGGCCAATGGTGAGGAGCAGACGGTCTCGGGACAGTTCGATAACTTAGTCTATGACGGCGATCGCCGGCGCCTATGTGTTGTCGAGTACAAAACCTATCAACCGGCTGATCCCTCCGCACAACTGATGCAAGTGGCCCTCTACGCCGATCTGGTTCACCACCAACGCCAGGAACCGGTCGATGCGGCGGTCTATTGCGTCTTTCCCGAGTTTCAAGTCTATTTCTATGACTGGGACGAGTTGCGATCGATGCGTGACATGGCCTTACTTCCCCATCTGCAACAGATGCAGGATTGGCTCAGTTGGCAACCCGACCACCCCAACCCCCCACCAAAAACCTATGAAGAGCGGCTCTGTCCCCTCTGTCCGCAACAAAACACCTGTCAAACGTTCTTTTTAGCCGGAGAGCAGGCCAGCCCCGTTATATCGCCGTCTATTGCGCCAAAGCCAACTCCAGACCCCCCAGTTAGCGTTACGCCCAATCCTACACCAACCCCGCCAACCATCGTCAAATCCGATCTAGAAGAAGGGAAAAAACTCGGTCAGCAACTGACGGACGTGTTCAACGCCTTTGGGGTGGAAGTGACCTATGAAGGGGCCGCCATTGGTCCGTCGTTTATTCGGGTTCGCCTGAAACCTAAGTTGGGGGTTAAGGTGTCGTCGCTGTTGCGGCTGTCGGATGATTTACAGGTCCAACTGGGAATTTCCGTTCCGCCGATGATTTCTCCTCAGGCGGGATTTGTCAGTGTCGATCTTCCCCGTAATCCGGCTCAGATTGCTCTATTTGAGCAGTATCTTACACCGCAATCGTTGTCGGTGACGGCCCCAGTGCGGGTGGCCATTGGCGTTAACTTGGAAAATCAACTCGTCGAAGCCGATCTCTCGGACCCTAATACCTGTCATTTCTTGGTGGGGGGAACGACGGGAAGTGGTAAGAGTGAGTTTTTACGAGCTTTGTTGTTGAGTTTAACGCAACGGCGATCGCCGGACCATCTCAAATTGGCCCTAGTCGATCCGAAACGGGTGACGTTCCCGGAATTTGAGAACATTCCCTGGCTATTGTCGCCGATTGTCAAAGACAGCGATCGCGCGATCGCTCTGATGGAAGATCTCGTCCTGGAAATGGAATCTCGTTACCGAGCCTTTGAAGCCAGCCGCTGTAACGATCTCCCCACCTACAATCAACACTGTTTAGAACGTAATAAACCCATCAAACCGCCGATTATTTGCCTCTTTGATGAATACGCTGATTTTATGGCCGAAAAAGAGGTCGCTAAAGTTTTAGAACTCTCCATTAAACGGCTCGGAGCCATGGCGCGAGCCGCTGGAATCCACCTCATTATCGCCACGCAACGGCCTGAAGCCAAAGTTGTCACCCCTCTGATTCGCTCGAATCTTCCGGGACGCATTGCCCTCAAAACCGCTAGTGAAGCCGATTCGAGTATTATTTTAGGGGGCAAACAGGGCCAGGCTCAAAATTTGTTGGGGAAAGGGGATCTTCTCTATTATGGTGGGTCAAAGTTACAACGGTTGCAAAGTCTTTTTGCGCCTAAAATTGAGTTTTCTAAACCGTAAACACCCTAAAAAATTAACTTAAGATTCATGATTGATCGTGCCATTTTGGGTGTCTCGCTGCGTTAAAAAGCTGCCAGAACGCAGATGTAAATCCCGTTGTGGGAAGGGGATTTCGATCGCCCGCCGTTGCAACTGCTCATAAATGCCAAAATAAAGATCACTGCTGAGAATCTGCTGCTGACTGGGATCGCCACACCACACTAACAACTGAAAATCCAGGGAACTGTCGCCAAAGCCTTTAAAGAGAATACGAGGCGGCGGAATCCGTAACACCTGGGGATGATCTTGAGCCGCTTCTAATAAGGCTTCCTTGACATCTTCTAAATTAGAACCATAGGCCACGCCAACCGGTAGCCGCAAGCGAGAGACTGGGTTATCATGACTCCAGTTAATCACCTCAGACTCTAGGAAACGAGAGTTCGGAACAATAATCGAGACGCGATCGAGGGTCCGAATGAGGGTGCTGCGGCTACCAATCCGTTCAACGGTTCCCATCGAGTCTCCCACCTCGACAAAATCCCCCACCTGAATCGGACGTTCAAACAGCAAGACTAACCCGCTACCGAGATTTTTCGCAATATCTTGTAAGCCGAAGCCAATCCCCACACTCAACGCACCGGCGAGAATCGTTAGGGAACTAATATCCAATCCCCAGAGATTGAAAATAACGACGGTTCCCATAACCATCAGTGTGTATTTAATGGCCGTGGCGATCGCATCCTGAGCCGAACGATTCAACCGCGATACCGCCAACACCCGCACTCGCAACAGTTGACTGAGCCGGTTTGCACCCACCACCAACGCCAACAAAAAGGCAATTAAAACTAAGATATCAACCAACGAATAGGTATTAGCATCTAGGGGCAAAATAGGCGCGGTAATACTATTCGTAATAATCTGTCGCAGTCGATAACTCCATTGACGGGTGGTGGGAAACAAGTCACTGACATAAAAAATCGTGACGCTCCACAAGATAATCCGACCGAGCCAGACAACGAGGCCTCGCCAGGCTTCTAAGATACGGCTATCGGAGTGAACACCACAGAAATAGAGCGAGAGGCGATGAATCCCCCAATGCAAGACACAAGCCAGACTCACCACCAGAATCACTTGCAGGATAGCCCGCCGCAAAAACGTATCGCTGCGTTCTTGGTTAGCCTGACGTAACACCTGACGGATTTGCTCGGCCCACCGTTCCGCCTGTTCCCTAGGATTGACCCCCGCCCCGAGGCTAGCATCGCTTTTAGTGACCGTAATCAGATGCGCCCCATCAATCAGCAACGTGGGTAAATCATTCCGCATGACCACCTCAATGCGCTCAAGTCCCGGCGATTCAGCCGCCTGTTGTAGTTTGTCATTCATCAAGGCGGCCCGTTCTTCGGCCGGAAACTGAGCCGTATCGGCCATCTCAAACAGGTAAATGCCATCGACAATGACTCTGGCACTTTCGGTTTCCGGGTCAAAGGTTGGCCGGGGCGAGAGGGTTTCGGGAACGACCACCTCGGGAGGTGTATCGCTGAAGTCATTGCCGATATCGGAGAGGGGACGGGGGGATTCATCGGTTTGCGCCATAGCCCCGCCTCCCCAAATCAGTAGTATCGTGGCCAGAGCTAAGATGACGTTAACCAGGGCTGGCCGAGACAGTTTCATCACGTTTTTAGGTTTCCCTTCTGTAAGCTTCAAAGATGAACGAATCCTGAGCAAAATTGAGCGATTCTGGAGAGATCGCCACTGAATCAGCTTCTATCTCCGACTTGACAGACTTTGACCCAATTTTAACTTTATGGTAGTCACCGTTTTAACTGTCACAAATATGACTTGTCTTTTTAGGTGAATCGATTAGAATGGGTCTTAGTTTAAGTGGTGTGAAGGCGACTCTTCTGACGGAACTCAGCGGCTTATCGTTCGTCTGAGTTAACCAATGGTTCTCAACTGTACGCTGCTAGGATAACCTAATCGATGATTAGGTTGCCTAGCTTTTTTTTCGCCCAAGATTGACATGTTTCCGGATTCGTGGGCGATCGCCCCAGGACTCATCCTCGTTTGGCTTCACTACGATAGCGAACAAACTCCGCCACAAACGCCAAAATCCCCGAAAAACCAATCAAAATCGCACTGAGCGCATTCACATCCGGCTTAACCCCAGTGCGGATACGACTAAAAATTTCCATCGGTAACGTCGTCGCCCCGGCCCCGGCGGTAAAACTGGCAATCAGAAAATCATCCATACTCAAAACGAAGGCCAGCAAACAGCCCGAGACAATTCCCGGCATCAGTTGCGGTAACAAGACCTGAAAAAACGCTTGCACGGGAGTGGCCCCCAAATCCAACGCCGCTTCCTCCAAATTGCGGTCCAAGTCAGCCAAGCGAGTCGAGACGACAATGGCAATATAGGCTAAACAGAAGACAATATGCGCCGCCACAATCGTCCATAAACTCAGGGAAAAGCCGACAGCGGCCAAAAACACCAACGTCGCCACCGCAATGGCGATATCGGGGATAATCAGCGGTAAATAGGAAATCCCTAAATACAGTTGACGGCCGGGGAAGCGATAACGAGCTAGTCCCACCGCCATCAGCGTTCCCAAGACCGCCGAAATGGCCACCGCCGAAATGGCCACCGTTAAACTATTGCGCAAGGCCGCAAAAATCCGCGAGTCCGACCGTAAATACTCATACCACTGCCAGGTAAATCCCTCCCATGAGGCACTATAGGCCGACTCATTAAAGCTATAGACCACTAACACCAAAATGGGGAGATACATAAACACAAACATCAGCCCCACAAACACCGATTGCCAAGACAAACGTAGTTTAAACGAAGAATGTGCCATATCGAGGGGGAAATCAGGAGAGTCGGGGTGGTCGAGATCCGGTTGAGGAGTAGGAGCCGTTTCAGTCATTGAGATTACATCTCCATTAGCGTTGAGTCGCAGAGGAGTCACCATATTTTAGCAATAGGGCGATCGCCACACTCACGGCAAAAATTAACACCATACTTAGGGCTGAGCCAAATCCCCAGTTCGGTGTTTGCCCCAAGAATTGGTTATAAATCAAACGAGCCATCGTCATACTCGAGGCTCCTCCGAGGAGTTCAGGATCAATAAAATCCCCCAAACTGGTAATAAACACCAATAACGACCCGGCGGCAATTCCCGGTAAAGACTGAGGAACCGTAATTTTCCAGAAGGTTTGTAGCGGGGTGGCCCCCAAATCGGCCGAGGCTTCTAGGAGTTGGCGATCGAGTTTTTCTAAGGATGAATAGAGAATTAAGACCATATAGGGCAAAAAACTATAACTCATGCCCACCAACACCGCCGGCGGCCGATTGAGAATATCCAAAGCCGGGATACCGACAATCCCCAAAAGCGAATTCAGCACTCCGGTGGGTCGTAGAATGGCAATCCAGGCATAAGTCCGCAACAACGACGAGGTCCATAGCGGCAAAACAAACCCAAGCAGCAACAAATTGCGCCAGCGTTGGGGAGCTGACAGGGCAATCCAATAGGCCACCGGGAAGCCTAAGAGTAGACAGAGTACCGTGGTGCCGATCGCCAACTGGAGCGATCGCAGCACCACCCCCAAATTGCCCGGCTCCAACGCTCGCAAATAGTTCTCAATTCCCGAGGGAATCACCACATCGCCGGGTCGGATATTGGGAACCAAACTCAACTGGAAAATCACCAACGTGGGCAACACCAGCAACAACAGCAGCCACAACCCAGCCGGCGCTAACAGTCCCGTCACGCCCAGCCAGCGAGTTCCCCAGGATAACTCAGAGTTTGGGGACGAGGAGGTCTCAGAGGGAGGAGGAGAAACAGACACGGCATTTTTAAAACTAAAAGGGCAAGGACAAGGCGTTAACCGCTCGTCAATCGCGTCCAATAGCGATTATAAAGTTCCCCAACATCCGGGGGAATCGGCTGTAAACTTTCGGATTTTTCCAAAGCCGAATCCGGGGGATAGAGGCTCGTATTGGTTTGCACCGACTCAGGTAACTGGGCAAACGCCGCCTTATTGGGGGTCGCAAAACTCAGGCGTTCCCCAATCCGCGCGGCCACCTCAGGACGCTGCATAAAGTTAATCCAAGCATAGGCGGCATCCACATTGGGCGCTGTGCGAGGAATCACCAGAGCATCGGTCCAAATCGAGGAGCCGCTACTCGGGAGAACATAGTCGAGATCCGGGTCTTCTTGAATCACCTCATTAGCATCCGAGGAGAAGCACATGGCAATCTTCAAATCACCGCTGAGAATTTGCGGTCGCCAAGCATCCGAATCAAAAGCAGCGATGGTGGGTCGCAGTTCCACCAGCTTGTTATAGGCGGCGCGAATTTCTTGGGGATTGGTGCTGTTGTAGGAATAGCCCAACATCCGCAGCGTGGCCCCAAAGACCTCCCGAGGGTCATTCAGCAGCGTGGCGCGACGAGTTAGACGTTGCTGATTCTCCCAAAGATAGGTCCAATCCTCCGGAAAGGGGTTAAGAACTGTGGTATTGAAAACCAGGCCCGTTGTCCCCCAACTCATGGGAATGCTATGGCGATTATTCGGGTCGTAACTGGGACTTTCAAAACTGGGAAAGAGGGTATCGAGGCCGGCGATGCGATCGTGATCGAGTTCGAGCAGCAGTTGTTCATCGGTCATCCGCCGCACCATGTAATCTGACGGATAGATAATGCTATACGCGCCCCCAGCCCCGGCTTGGAGTTTGGCCAACATTTCTTCATTGGAGGAGAAAACATCGGCGATAACCCGAATTTGGGTTTCTTGGTAAAAGGCTTCAATTAGCTCGCGATCGGTGTAGCCGGCCCAAGTATAGATATAGAGGATATCGTCTGCGGTTTGTACGGTCGATCGCACATTGGCCAAGGTCCAGCCGCAACCGGACAGGGCCAACCCAGATAGGGCAGCCGTTGAGAGAGTCAGAAACTGGCGGCGGCTCATAGGCCGCTTGGGCGGTGAGGGGGGATGAATCACAGATCGCAGGTGTTCAGGTCAGCGAGATAGGACATTGACAAACCAGTAAGACAAACGCGGCTCCCCAGAGCCATTCGTTGGCTATCGTACCCTGTTCTGGACCGATCCTGACCCCTAGGATACCCCTAGGCCGCCAAAACAATGCCTTGATGGGGCAACCAGGATAAGTAAACCGGAGAATTGGGGCTAGGTAGGTCTTCGGGGCGGCTGGCTTGGCGCAGGGTCACGAGATCTCCTGAGTCGAGGCCAATGACACAGTGGGTATGAGTGCCAAGATACATCGCCGTCTGAAGGTGACCCCGATGGAGGTTTAGGGCTGATTCTGGGGGAGTTGCATGGAGTTCGATATTTTCGGGCCGAATACTGACGACCGCGTGATGACTGAGGCGTTCTTCCTCGGGCGATCGCCCCACCACCAGTTTTAAGCCAGAATGGCTACGAACCACCACCGTTTCAGCATCCTGATGTTCGACGGTTCCCTCAAAGAGATTGGTTTCCCCGATAAAGTCGGCCACAAATGGCGTCCGTGGCCGTTGATAAATCTCCGTGGGGGAGCCGATTTGCTCAATTTTGCCATCTTTCATCACGGCGATGCGATCGGACATCGATAAGGCCTCTTCTTGGTCATGGGTGACGGTGACAAAGGTTAAGCCTAAATTACGGTGCAGATTGGATAACTCCATCTGCATTTCTTTACGGAGTTTAAGATCTAAGGCCCCGAGAGGTTCATCGAGCAGTAGCACCGCCGGATGATTGGCAATGGCCCGGGCCAGAGCAATTCGTTGCCGTTGTCCACCGGATAACTGTTTGGGGTAGCGGTTGGCGAAGGCTTCCATCTTCACCAACTGCAACATCTCCTCGACACGCTGCTGAATTTCACTGCGGCTAATCCGTTTGAGTTTCAAGCCAAAGGCGATATTCTCCCAGACACTCATGTGGTCGAAGAGGGCATAATTCTGAAAGACGGTATTAACGGGTCGTTCATTGGGGGGAACTTGGGTCATGGAGCGACCGCGAATGAGAATTTCTCCGGCTGAGGGGGTTTCAAAGCCAGCAATCAGTCGTAAGGTGGTGGTTTTACCACACCCCGATGGTCCGAGAATACTAAAAAACTCACCTCGGCGAATTTGAACCTCAACACCGCGCACAGCGGTTTCGCCGTTAAAGACTTTGAATACACGATGTAGTTCGACGTCGAACTCTGATTCACGCCCGCTCAGATCGCTGTTTTGGCTGGCAGCTTGCAGCATGATGACGGCTCCTGGATAGTCGTTGTCCCAAATTCCGGGGCAGGATGGGGCAACATCCCACGGCGGGGAGTTGACCGAACCTGGCTCTAGTCTAGTTTAGCGACAAGGCGATCGCTTCTGCGATCTCCGAGTTAAACCCTCCAACTCAACCTGCCAACGGTGAGGCCGCCAATACTATAATGGCAAGTCGAAGCGACTTGATCGTCTTGCCAGCCCTAGCCCACGTTTGTTCGCACCCACTAGACTATTATGACCTCGATTCCTTCTAACGGTTACGGCAGTCGCACCAATCAACGCAATATCGGCGGTCTTGTGCAATCGGTTTTGATCATGGTCGGCATTACCGTGGTTATGCTCGGGGGAATTGGCGCTCGTTTGGCCTATCTACAACTGATTCAAGGAACCCGCAATCGCAAACTGGCTGAAGATAACCGTATTCGTCTGATTCCGACTCAGCCAGTGCGCGGGAATATCTTTGACCGCAATGGTCAGATTTTGGCCACCTCTAGCCTCTCCCATACGGTCTATCTTTGGCCGCTGGCACTCGCCCCTGAGGATTGGCCGGAGGTGATTGAACGCCTTTGTGAGATTATCAATATTCCCCCGGAACAGATCCTCGAACGTCTGGAGGAAACGGGCTATAACACGGCACTCCCCATTCGGGTTGCACGCCGTCTCAGTGCGGCTCAGGTGATTGCACTGACGGAATATGGTCCGCAACTTCCGGGAATTGAGGTCAATGTTGAGGCGGTGCGACATTACCCTCATGGTTCTCTGGGGGCTCATGTGCTTGGCTATACGGGTGAAATCAGCGATGAGGATTTATCCCGTCTCGAAGATCAACCCGAGAATAAGTATCGTCTGGGGGATATTGTTGGACAAATGGGCATGGAGGCGGCGTTTGAAGAGGAACTCCGAGGAGAATGGGGGGGACGACAGGTTGAGGTCGACAGTCGCGGCCAGGTGTTGCGGGTATTGGGGGAAAAACAGGCGGAAGGGGGGCGTGATGTGCAAACGACCCTCGATTTGGATCTGCAACGGGCGGCGGAAAAAGCCCTAGGGGACGTTCAGGGGGCTATTGTGGCGATTGACCCCCGAGATGGGGCGGTGCGAGCGATGGTCAGCCGTCCCGCGTTCGACCCCAATATTTTCTCGGGACGGATTACTCAAGCGGATTGGCAACAGTTACAAGCGGCCCTCTATCCTTTTGTGAATCGCGCCTTGCAGGGGTTTGCCCCGGCGAGTACGTTTAAGATTGTCACAACGACGGCGGCGATCGAATCTGGGGAGTATTCGCCCTATGCGGTGCTACCGACGTATCCCTATGTGACGGCTGGGGGGATTCGCTTTTGGGACTGGAACCGCAGTGGCTTTGGACCGTTGGGCTTTACGGGAGCGATGGCCTGGAGTAGTGACACGTTTTTTTATCAGGTGGCTCAACGAATCGGGGCTGAGGTCTTGATTGATTGGACTCGCCGTTATGGTTTTGGTCGTAAAACGGGCATTGAACTGGCGTCGGAAGAGGCGGCGGGATTGGTTCCTGATGCGGCTTGGAAGGAGCGTGTGTTGGGGGAAGGGTGGTA
>NZ_JAWOCL010000216.1:0-11903 GCF_046483825.1 Sodalinema sp. | reverse complement strand
CTGGAGTAGGCATTGCCCAAATTGCCCAGGACACGGCCTTCCCCAGGGCGATCGTCCAAGGCTCGGTAGAGTTCTAAAGCCCGTTCCCAAGAGTCCAGTGCTTCTCGAAACTGACTGCGGTTGAATTGCTGAATTCCCTGCTCTAGTAATTGGTCAGCTTCAGCCCTCGCACTTGCACGCTCCTGTCCCCGTTGATAGTCGTCAGGGCTAATGGCTGCCACCGTCAGCCGGTAGCGTCCCCGCCCCGAAGCGTCATGGGCATTAGCCATCACCGAATAGGAACCCGTTTGGGGAAGTTGAATAGAGATTAGAGAATTTAACCCTTCACCACCATCATCATCTTCTGCGACCCGCTCACCCTCAGGGCCAAACAGAATCAGATAGGCATCAAAGTCGTCACTATTGAGGCGAATTTCAAGGAACTGTCCCAGTTCTCCCTCAAAGGTGTGCAGGTCGTACAAACTGCCATCCTGTAAGACCTCATTACCGTCCTCTAGTTGCCCTTCGACCTCTAGTAAGGCTGCTGTTTCAGAGTGGGCAACGAGTTCGTTGAACAGAACGACGGCTTGACGGTATTGCTCTAGAGCGCGATCGTACTGGCCAAGGTTGCGGTAAGCCTCGCCCAAATTGTTCAGGGCGCGGCCTTCCCCAGCGCGATCGCCGATCTCGCGGGTGATCGCCAGGTATTGTTGATAGAAGTCAATGGCGCGCTCGTACTGCCCCAGATTGTTGTAAACATTGCCCAAATTGTTCAGGACGCCGCCTTCTCCCGTGCGATCGCCAATCTCGCGGGCGATCGCTAGAGATTGTTCATAGAAATCAATGGCGCGCTCGTACTGGCCCATACTGCTGTAAGCAATGCCCAAATTGCCCAGGGCGCGGCCTTCCCCAGGGCGATTCGCTGCTGCTCGGTAGAGTTCTAAAGCCCCTTCCCAAGAGACGATCGCTTCCCGAAACTGACTGCGATTAAATTCCTGAATTCCCAAGTTCAACAGGCGATTGGCTTCGCTAACGCGGAGGTCAGCTTGGGTTAAGGTCAATTGAGAGGGGGACAACTCCATATCCACAGATGACGCCGTTGAGTTTTGGCCCAAGTCAGAGAGAGGCCACAGTTCCCCCGAGATCCCCTGGGTGGAAGTCCCGATATCTTGTCGTCCGGCAGCCATTACCCCTTCCATCACCGACAGCCACAGAGCCGTCACCACCATCGCACTCAATAACTTGCCCCCATTAGCCATTGTTGCTAGCTCCCTCGAATCACTCAGTGAATTTACTGATGCCTTGATAGCTTATATTTCTGGGTGGGATGGACTTATTCACAAATGCGCCACAAAGTCGGTCGAAAATCGCGACTCTCCCCTCCCGGCAGCCGAGAGAGGGTAATCCCATTTTTCGATATTGTAGGGGCGAAAAATTTTTCGCCCCTACTGCGATCGCATCGATCGCCAACAATTTCATCAATAGCACCCTCTTTTGCGATACACTGGAAGATCCTTGCTTCAGTGCCACTCAGTCATGAGCGAGACACCGAAGCCACTCCGACCACAAGGACTTTACAACGGCGAATGAAAGAGTTTATCTACGAAACCATGTACATCCTGCGCCCTGACATCGGCGAAGAGCGCACGGATGGGGAAATCGACAAATATCGCAATATTTTGCTCGAAAACGGCGCGGAAGACCTCGATGTCCAACATCGTGGCAAACGTCGCTTAGCCTACGACATCCTTAAACATCGGGATGGCGTCTATGTGCAAATGAACTACAAGGCTCCCGGCGCCTCCATCGCGGTCATGGAAAAAGCGATGAAATTCTCCGATGATGTCCTGCGCTATCTCACCATCAAGCAACCGGTGCAACAGCCGGATGCCGATGACGAAGACGGCGACGAAGAAGAGTAAACCAGCGCAGAGAAACTTGACAGCCCCTACACCTATGGGTGATAATTAGGGGTTTAGTTTTGTGTCACTGCTCGGAACGGGTGATGAAAACGCCAAATCGACGCCAACTCGACCTAACCGGCGAATTTTGGCTACCCCTACGGCATAGTTTTGAGGACAGTTGAATGACTTACGCAATTATTGAAACCAGCGGAACCCAAATCATGGTAGAACCCGGTCGGTTCTACGATGTAAACCTACTCGATGCGGCTCCTGGAGACGAAATCACCATCGATAAGGTGCTGTTTATCCGCAATGAAGACGATGCTCACGTCGGTCAACCCTGGGTTGAAGGCGCAACGGTTCGGGGGACGGTGCTGCAACACCTCCGGGGTCGTAAGGTCATCGTCTACAAGATGCAGCCGAAGAAGAAAACCCGCAAAAAACGGGGACATCGCCAAGAACTCACCCGTTTTGCAATTTCGAGCATTTCGGTCAATGGTACGGTGTTAGCGGAAGCTGAAATCCCCGCTCCCCGTGGCTTAGATTTGGAACCGGCCACGACCGATGAACCGGCTGAGGTGGCTGAAATGGTCTCGGCTGAGGCAGAATAGAGGTTTGTGGGGGTGGCCGTCGTGTCTGCTTCGACTCCCCCTAGACGGTGAACTCACCGTTGGAACATCATTGAATGTAGCGTGGAGATTTTTAAATCATGGCTCACAAGAAAGGAACCGGTAGTACAAGAAACGGTCGCGACTCTAATTCTCAGCGATTGGGTGTGAAACGCTATGGCGGTGAAGTCGTCACGGCGGGAAATATCCTCGTTCGTCAGCGTGGTACTAAAATCCATCCTGGTATGAATGTCGGTTTGGGTAAGGATGACACTCTGTTTGCTCTGATTGACGGGATTGTCACCTTTGAGCATAAAACCCGCAGCCGTAAGAAGGTGAGCGTTTATGCTCCTTCTGATGCTTAGGGATAGACGGATTTGAGTCAGTCTATCCCCGGTACAATTCTGGCTCGGCTGGCTCTAGTCTAATTCAGCAGTGCGTTTTCTTTTGAGAACGTGCTGCTTGTTTTTTAGAAGGCCGATTCCCACAAGGAATGATGCGTTTGGACTGATTCGGGCAAGATTCCCGCAAGAATGATGCGTTCGGGCAAGTTTGATGCGAGCGGTCAAGGCCCAACACGTTATCTACGCCCGGACGCATCCTACCGGCTTCTCCCCTGTTCCCTGTTCCCTGTTCCCTGTTCCCTTCCCCATGTCACTAAACGATCGCTAAGTTTGTATTTGCCGATACTAAAATTTGGCAAAGTTTGCTACAACTATTTCAGCTTGACCACAACACACCACAACGGTCCCATCTTTTTAAGACGGGGCAAGGAGATACCAAGCGCTATGGATTGCCGTCACATTCGCTTCTGCTCTCGTAAGTCGGAGATTGATTTCACGCAACTTAAGTCTTTATTTGAACTCTCAGCATTTTGGGCCGCCGATCGCAGTTTCGAGGACTGGAAAATCGCCATCGAGAATAGTGTCCCGACGATTACCGTCTGGGATGGCGATCGCCTGATTGGCTTCTCTCGCGCCACCTCCGATGGGGTCTTCCGGGCCACCATCTGGGATGTGGTGATTCACCCGGAATATCGCGGCGTGGGCCTCGGACGCAAGATGGTCGAAACGCTCTTGAGTCATCCCCACATGAGCCGGGTTGAACGAGTCTATCTCATGACCACTCACCAGCAGCGGTTCTACGAACGCATTGGCTTTGAGGAAAACCAAACCACCACGATGGTTCTACAAAACCAACTCATTCTGACTCAGTTTCCGGGGGTGGAGGAACCTGTTGTAGCCGGTATTGAAGCCGACTAAGCCAACCGGAATCGTCTTCGGGAGGCGGTTGGAGGATGTCTAACTGACCTCCCATGATGTCGAGCAGGGTATAGTCCACCAGCCAACTTAACCCGGCTGAGAGGTGGGGTAAGTCGGTGGCGGAAACGGGGATTTTTGGCTCGGGAGGGGGCGATCGCAACTGTTCGACGGGTTCGTTCCAAAGATCTAAAGGACAGGGAGAATCTAGCCAAATATAGACCTGATTCTGCCCTTCTACCGAGGACGACAGGCGTAAACTACCTTCACTCATCCGATCCACGACCGCCATGATTTGATGTAACAACACTTGCAGCAGAGGTTTGTAATCGGCCTGTACCCACAGATCCCCGGCCGGCATTTGTACCTCATAGTGATAGTTACGGTTCGCCACTTGCATGGCGGAGAGTTCCCGGACTTCCTCGAACACATCATAGAGGCGCACGGGTTCGACTTTCAGCGGCGATCGCCCCTGTTCGGCCCGGGCCACCTTGAGGACGATATCCAGCATCTCCACCATTTTTAGGGAATACTCATGAGCGCGACTGAGAAAATCTCGTTCTTCGTCTTGGTCTTCACATAAATCATTCAAAATGAGTTGATGGGTACCAATTAACCCACTCAGGGGCGATCGCAATTCATGGGATATCCGCGCCAAAAATCCCCCTTTAAAGCGACACATCTCTTGAGTCAGGTGAATTTGCAATGTTAGCTCTTCGAGACGCTGTAGCATCGACTGGCGCTCATCGTCGAGGCGATCGCATCGCTCAACCAACGCCGCCACTCGTTGACGAAGTTGGGGATCAGCAATTTGGGCTAACTCCGCCTCAGTTAGAGTGACATCATTCTTCTGAGACAAATCCGAGTGATCTAGGGTCATGCCAGTTTTTAAGCGTCTTCTCGATTAACCCCCAGCTTAACGGTCTCATCAGTGGATGGGTCAACCTCTACAACTCTACCGCTCCCTGTCGCAGAATCCGCCAATCACCGCCCGTCCATTGCACAACCGTCGAGGGGAGTCCTGACCCGATACGGTTCTGATAGACTTCTGGATCTAATACGCACAGGGAGGGAAAAGCCGCCGCAATGGCCGCCGCCTCTCGTAAAGGGGGTTCTCCAGAGCGATTAGCACTGGTAGTCGCGAGGGGGCCGGTGACGGATAATAGTCTCTGGGCGATCGCACAATCGGGAACCCGAATCCCCAAGGTCCCGGAACCTCTAGGATTCATCCCCGCTGGAACCTTGGCACTGGCCGGCAAAACTAGCGTCAACGCACCGGGCCAATGCTGGTTCACCATCTCTTGCCAAATTGCCTGTTCATCAGGGGTTCCCTCAACATAGTCCCAAAGATCGTCGGGACTCGCTCCCATCAAAATCAAAGGTTTATCGAGGCTACGTTGTTTGAGGTGATAAATCGCCTCCGTTTTTTGAGGGTCGACGGCCAAGGCCGGAACGGTATCCGTCGGGAAACTCACCACAGACCCAGCTTTGGCAGCATTAACAATGTCGTTGTAAGCGAAAAACATAGAGCAAGAAGGCAAAAGACTAAGAAGGCAAGAGGGGGGAACACCGGAACAGAAACAACATAGTATCCTAACAACGTAGTACCCTTGTGGTCGCCCTCTTGCGCCATTAATTGATTACCATTAATTGATTATTGGTGACGTTTTTTTGTCTGCGTTCGGACAAAGCGATCGTGACCGGCGAAATCTCGAATCACATGAGGCGTCTCATAGTTACCGTTGTCTTGCAAGAGTTGACAGACGGCGGGGGACTGACCACTCATGATTTCCACGAGCCAGACTCCTCCCGGTTGCAGATAGTCAGGAGCCGTTTGAACCAGATGACGCAGAGCCGTTAAGCCATCATCACCGCCATCGAGGGCGAGGTGGGGTTCGTGGCGGCTGACTTCCGGTTGCAGGTGAGGAATCTCGCCACTGGGGATATAGGGGGGATTAGATAGCATTCCTTCAAGGTGTCCTTGCTGTGCGGCTAGAGGCTCAAACCAACTGCCTTGATGGAATTGAATGCGATCGCCCAATCCATGACGCTCAGCATTGGTTCGGGCCAGATTTAGGGCCTCAGCACTACAGTCTACAGCACAGATTTTAGCCTTGGTAAGGGCTTGGGCGAGGCCAAGGGCGATCGCCCCGCTTCCCGTGCCTAAATCGACCCAAATTCCGGCGCTATCTGCCCCTTGGGTCTCCAGAACGATGTCAATCATGGCTTCCGTTTCTGGACGCGGAATGAGGACGGCTGGGGAAACCAGGAGATTGAAATTGCGCCAGGGAACTGAGCCGAGAAGATATTGTAGGGGAGTGCGATCGCGCAGACGTTTTGCCCAGAGTTGGCTCAGGTCTTCGAGAGAACGACTCAGTTCGAGGCGATCGCCCGGTTGTCCCAAGCGGAACTTGAGGCGATCTAACCTAGCTCCCTCATATAACAGCCAATCCACCTCAGCCGGGTCAATCTCCTGAGCCAAAGCACCGCTACGGGCCTGGTTGCGCCAGGCCCGTAACTCCGACACCGTTACCGCCACTGATCCTCTACGACTCGGATGCACCCCTTGAGATCTCACTCCCATACATCTTCTTAGTACGTCTCCCTAGATCGATCTAGTTCGACCCCGGAAGTGGAGGCGCACCGCTTCCCGGCTGAAGTTGGGGTTGTTGCTGCTGTTGCTGCTGTTGCATCTCCCGCATCATGTTCCCAACAAACTCCAAGGAATCACTATCAGGAACAAACATCAACTGTCCTACCGTTTCATTTTCCTCATTTCGCAACGTTTCCAAGACCCCCTCAAGTTGAACCACATCCGTTTCCACCGTTGACGCAAAATCGGGCTGTTGTTCCTCGAAGTGAGCGATAACATTATCCAAATCATCCCGATCAAAGAATAGAGGAATAACCGTTTCTCCGTTAAACTCAACGGTCATATACCCCTGCTCCGGGCCAGCCGTTGCCATAAACAGAGGCACTCCTGGATAGATATATTCTCCATTTTGTTGTACAAGTTCCCCTTCCCGACCACTATCGAGCAGCACGGAAACCGCCGATTCAATATCCTGACGAGTGGGAACATAGGAAAACTCAATCGGCGTATTTTGATCTCGGTTCCTCTGTTCAAGCTGATAAATTTCGGCCAAGGAAATCACCGTAACTTGAACCTCTCCAGCCATTTCCGGCTGCTCTTGCGTGAGGCGTTCAACAAAGCGATTGGCATCTTGAGGGTTCATGAACACCCCGGCCACCTCCGTCATTTCACCATCCCGTTCAGGATTGGAAATACTTGCAATCAGAGGCGAACCCTCGGCATCCGTAATCGCAAAAACCGGAACCGATGATAGCTTTTGCACAATTTCATCTTCAGACAAAGCGAATGCCGGATTAGGGGGGGTCATCGCGCCAAACAGCGTCCCTCCCATGAGTCCCAACATAGCGCCCCAGCGAATTAATGATTTCATAGAAACTCCTTGAAACTCCTTAGTCAATCGTTGCCGAATGTAGCCCATTATTTGATCTAAGGCCATAGACCCCTTGGCGATCGCCTTAAGCAGACAGTGTTTAGAATGCCACAAGGCCATCCGAGAGCATCGTCTTACCATCAGTTGGCCGATGTTGGGGCATTTCCAGAACCGGCTCCCGCGCGCGAATCCGCCACAACGGTCAATTCCTCAACACTTCCCGGTGCACCCATCGGTTGCGCCTCATCGCCATTAACGGCGATCATCACGCCTCCAGCATTCCCGGCAATCACCGTCAGTTCACGGTTAGCGCTCCAGGTATGAGTTCCCTGACTGAGCATCCCCTCAAAGGTCGTCTCGCCATCGGCGACCACCTGAATCCAGGACTCATCCGTGAGGGTGACCCCGACTTGTACCTGTTGAGAGGGATTATTACCCGAATCTGACGAACTCGCATTAGCCGTCACCGTTGAGGGGGTGATTTCAGGGGGGGAGACATCTCCAGACGCCGGCCGAGGGGTCAACTCATCGAGATGATCAGCCGTTTGCGACGGTGCGATGGAACTATCGGGACTGCGAGAATCCGAATTCACCGATTCCGACAGTCCTCGAACCGAGACAATCACCAGGAAAATATAAAGAAGATACAGGTGGAACGGACGCAGTTGTGTAATCGAGGAACCGCGCCAACTCGACTGGCTCGGAGTTGACTCGTTCCCCGTGGGAAATTCCCGAGCATAGGTCGAGCCATCTAAGCCAACATAATCGGCAAAACGTCGCAAAAATCCCTGAACATAGACCGGTTCAGGAAGCCTCGTCAGGTCACCGTCTTCAATAGCTCGTAGTAGGCGAGCCGGAATCAGGGTTTGTCGGGCGATCGTATCAATGGCCAAGGACTGCTCCTGACGAAGTTCCCGCAACTCGGCACCCATCGTCGCCAGGGTCCGCGCTTGGATTTGTACCAGGCTGAGCGTTTCCTTTTTCTGTTTTCGTTTGAACTGAATCCGCGAGAACTTCATCCGCTGTGCTCCTTGAGCTTCGATCGCACGCCTACTGATTTTAGGGTGAGTTGCGTTTGCCATGACTGTAAGGCATTAATTTCTGATGGGGTCAAGCAGCGATAACACCCAGGGGCTAAGGGATTCTCGGATTTAGGGTTCAATTGTACTGAGCCAATCTTCCTTCGGTGCAAGGTCTCAACCCGATGCCCAAGTTGTTCAGCAATACGACGAATCTGGCGATTGCGACCCTCAGTTAACACCACTTCAAGCTGAGTTCGCCGTTGGCCCTCTCGAAACGTCACTTGTACCTGAGCCGGTTGAGTTCGGCGTCCATTGAGGATGATCCCGTCTCGCCATTGTTGCAATCGTGCTTCTGACGGAGATCCTTGGACCCAGACCTGATAGGTCTTGGGTACATGATAGCGAGGATGTGTTAAAGCATAGGTCAGATGACCATCATTGGTCAGCAACAGCGCTCCCGTTGACTCGACATCCAGACGACCCACTGGGTGTAGTCCTTGTCCTTGGGCCAAGTGTCGCGGCAGAAGACTGAGTACCGTGGGTCGTCCATGGGTATCCCGACAGGTGCTGACGACACCCGCTGGTTTATTGAGGAGGATATACCATCGTTGTGGTTCTTGCTCAGGATTAACTACGCGACCATCCACGAGGATGCGATCGCGTTCAGGATGAGCTTTCGCCCCCAACTCGGCCGTGGTTCCGTTCAGGCTGACTCGTCCTTGACGAATCAGGTCTTCGGCACGGCGTCGGGAGGCGATGCCCCAATGAGATAAGAGTTTTTGTAGTCGTTCTTCCACGCGCGAACAGATGGCAGATGCCAAAGTGAAAGCTGGCTCCGGTGTAAGGGCCGGGTTGTTACACAAATCTTACATGGAAATCCCCCCATTGATAGTATGAATAGGGAAATCTCAAATTCAGGGTTTAATGATGAAAGTGGCGATCGCAGGCGGAACGGGTTTTGTCGGGCAACAGTTGGTACGACAGCTGACTCAGGATGGGGCTTCGGTAGTGGTGTTAACCCGCAATCAACAAAAGGGGAAACGACAATTTCCCGCCTCAGCGTTTCCAACGGTAGAGGTGATTGCCTATGAACCTCGTCAGTCTGGTCCCTGGCAGGAGTCCATTTCTGGCTGTACTGGGGTGGTCAATTTAGCGGGGGCGCCGATTGCTGATCACCGCTGGACGGCTGAATATAAACAGGAAATCCTCGAAAGTCGCACGCAAACCACCGAAAAACTCGTCGAGGCGATCGCCGCCGCCCCAGACAAGCCCCAAGTGCTGGTTAACGCCTCAGCCGTGGGCTATTACGGAACCAGTGAAACGGCAGTCTTTGATGAAACAAGCGCTCCAGGAGACGATTATTTAGCCCAAGTCTGTCAAGCCTGGGAAGCCGCCGCCAAAGAGGTCACCGCCGCCGGAACTCGTTTAGTGATTGCCCGCTTTGGCATTGTTCTCGGTCCCGATGGCGGAGCGCTCGGCAAAATGTTAACCCCATTTCAGTTGTTCGCCGGGGGGCCGATTGGGAGTGGGAAACAATGGGTGTCTTGGGTTCACCGTCAGGATGTGGTGCGATTCCTCAGCGAGGCCCTCTCCAATCCAGACTTGTCTGGAGTCTATAATGCTACCGCCCCCAACCCGGTACGGATGCAAACCCTCTGCCACGTCTTAGGTGAGGTCATGTCTCGTCCGTCCTGGCTACCGGTTCCTGAGTTTGCCTTGGAGTTACTTTTAGGCGAAGGTGCCATGGTGGTCTTGGATGGTCAACAGGTGTTACCCAAGCAAACCTTGGCGGCAGGGTTTGACTATCGCTTTGAAACCCTCAAACCCGCTTTAGAGGATGTTTTGGCTCGCCAGTAGGCAGATCGGAGATCCTGCAACCCACCCATGAAAAAGGCAACACCTGAGGAGGTGTTGCCGAAAAGATGTTTAGCTAAAGTTTTCTGTTTCAGAGTCCGGAACATCCAGAACCTTAGACCTTAACGGTTCTAGTCAACCAGGTCTTCGACGGATTCGAGATTGTCGGGATCAACATAATGGCAGCTCACGTCATCGAAGCAGATGAGTGCCCAGCCGGACTCGTCAACGCCCATAAGCTGATATTGTCCATCACGGACGAAGAACCCTTGGTGGTTACGGGTTTCGGGCTTAATGGAAACGTTGTTGTTAGTATTACTCATGTGATGTTTCTCCTTATAAAGTTGTGATTGGAATAGTTAATGTCTGACTTCACACAATCTTATCACTATCTTTTTGAGTTTTTTATAAAGTAATCTAAGGAATTGTGAAGCACCTGTTACAATCTCCGAGAGATTCTCAGGAACTAAATTAATCTGAAATCCAGTCTAGCTAAGACTTTCACGAGTTGAGAGGGGAAACTGGGATGGGTGAAATTAAAGGCGATCGCCCCCCATATCGAGATCAGACTCATCCAACCATCCCTCAGTTTTCCCCTCAATTTCTTAACAGAACGTTACAATTGAGCGGAATTTCTAAGCAAAGAGCCAATTTTGGACTCGTTTGAGATTTTCCCAGTCCGGTTTACGAGTGAGTCCATCTTGACAGTTGCGCTGAAGTTCCTCCCGCAACTCGTCTGAATAGGCCATCACCTCAAGAGCGCGATCGACATGCTCCCGAACCCCCTTCTTCTCGGTATCGAGCATCGCTAGGGCTAAGTTAACCTGGGCTTGAGGATCTTGGGGACTGAGTTTGACGGCTTTACTCGCGGCTTTATAGGCAGATTTCGGACGATCGCCAAGCAGATAAAGCCAGGCCAGACAAGTCCAGGCGGCGCTATTCTTGGGGGCGCGATCGCAGATATCCTTAAACACAGGGATCAGCTCATCAACCGACTCACCATTCTGATAGCGGGCGATGGCCTGTTCAAATTCCGTTTCGACAGGTGCATTCATAAGATACGAGACTCCAACAAGATAGGGGTGATCAGCCAAAGACGGGATCTCCAGCCATAAAAAGAGGGACGTCTTCTAAAAAACGCCCCTTCCTAAGATACGGGAAATTGAGAATCTTCTCGCTAGTTCCGGGAAACTACGCCGAGAACGAGCTACCACAACCACAGGTTTGAGTGGCGTTGGGGTTCGTGAAGGTGAAACCACCCCCAATCAAAGCGGTATTATAATCTAGCACTAAGCCATAGAGATATAAGAGGCTCTTGCGATCGCAGACCACCTGAAAGCCCTCATAATCATAGACTTCATCCTCTTCACGGACATTGCCCGCGTCTTCAAAGTCCATCGTATAGGACATTCCAGAACAACCGCCCTGACGAACGCCAACCCGCAAAAACAGGTCTTCTCCCTGCTGTTGACGCAACGCCATCACCTGCTTGAGCGCCGTTTCGGTCATCTGAATACCCCGTTGCGGAGCTTGAGTTGCTTGAGTCATCGGTATACAGAACTCCTAAACTGAGTTGAACAAGGGTAAAATAAACTCTTACCCCATGATAGTTAGATCTCGCCCGTGATTCTATTCTCGTTAAAAAAAAATAAATGGGCGATACTGGATTCGAACCAGTGACCCCTTCCGTGTGAAGGAAGTGCGCTACCACTGTGCTAATCGCCCATAGACTCCCATTATAGCCGAAGCCGCAAAGTTTGGCAAGAGGGGGAAGAAGGCAAGAGGCAAGAGGCAAAAGGCAAGAGGCAAGAGG
>NZ_JAWOCL010000114.1:0-5920 GCF_046483825.1 Sodalinema sp. | reverse complement strand
CATCGACTGATAACAAACACTCCTAATATCACCATCGCAGCTACCCAAAGCCGGCCCGATGGATCTAAGATTAGGGTCAAAGTGAAAACGGCCAGGCAAAGGAAAAAGCTAAGAAGATAGAGTGACGTCACGGGCGTCTTGTAGAGTCCATGACATTTGGGATCTAGAACACGCGATCGCCCCATGGGGAGGAACTTCGGGGGATGCTCTAGAATCCGGCGAGTCCTTTTATAGATGCAAACGGGTGTTGCACACAAAGTAATCACGGAGATGACATATAAAGATAAGGGCGAGTAAACTAGCTCACGGACAGAAATCCCTGATCTAGCGCCGCCGATAACCCCCGCAGGGGAAGCGAAAACATCTCCAGATAGGGCCATGATGATGGCTTCTACCCCTGCCAAGGTTCCCGCATCAAAATCATTGTTGCGAAACTTCGGTAATATCTCCTGGTCGAGAATGTCTCCCACTTGAGCATCAGGGAGAATTTCCTCAATGCCATATCCTGTATCAATTTCCACGCGGCGATCGCCCACAGAATTGAGAAACAACACCCCATTATCTAACTCAGCTTTCCCAACGCCCCAATAATTCAACAAGCGGGTGGCAAAGGCTTTCGGAGTCGGTTGTGAGTTCGTATTGGCAACCGTCACCACTGCAATTTCCGCTCCGTTCTCCGCTTCCAACGCCGAAATCATCTGATTCAACTGTCGTTCTGTATCCTCACTGAGGATATCCGCCATATCGCTAACCCAAGTCCCATGAAGTTCCTGAGGATTTGGCACATCTCGGACGGTTAAGCTATAACTTAGAGTTGGAACGAGGACGATGGATAGACAACAGAGGACAACCCAAACGACTCTTCGCCCCCATCGTTTTATCGCTCTACTCATGAGCCAATGGGGTTGAAATTGGAGTTTCATGACTCCCTCCTTGCGTCCGTCAATGAGTTAAATGGCTATCTCGCCCCAGTTGACCAATTCCAACGGAAAACAGTCGGCAGTGAATCGAGTGGTGACCCCATTGACTGACCTGTTTTTCATATTGTTTTGGTTGTCACCGAGAGCAAAATTTGCGTATTAACCCGTACCCAGGGTGACATAAAATCTGTCAAAATCGAGTGAATTTTAATATTTCTTAGGATTTAGAACGGATTGATGCCTCTAAGCCAAGATTATATTTGTTTCAGTAATTATTTTTATAGAACTATGCAACTTTAAATTAGCTAATTTTCACTCAGAGAATCAAGATATTCTACAATCTGGGATACATATAATGGGTAATATCTAATATTTTTGTGAATTAAAGACAATCTCCAGATTTATATCGAGATTAAACAGTCTTCGCCTGCGCAAGCCTTTTCTTGAGTTCCATCCCAGAGATGCCTTTCCCCGTTTGTTGGTAACATGAGTTCGGGTTAACCCGAACTCACGTTATCCAGCCATCCCGACTTACTCCCCCTCCGCCAACGCCTGCTTCAACCGCTGCACAATCGTCTCAGCAATCGGTGCAAACACCGTCTCCTTCTCCTGAGTTTGCGCCTCCGTCTCCCCAGGCGTAACCTGCGTCTCAAACTCCAAACGAGACGTCGCACTGGGAATCAAGCGAATCCGGCCCAACTCACCCAACTGCTGATGATTAAAGCAGTAGGCATACACCCCGTCCTCCTCCTCCGTGGCCATCGTCACCGCCTCTGGCAGACGAATTGGCAGAGAGTTCGTCGACTTGGCCCCCGAGGTTTCAATCTTGCCATCCTCGCGCACCCACATCACCTGAACCGTTCCCGCGCCTACCATCACCACAACCGCCTCCGACTCAGGATTATACGACTCCACCAAGCCATTCACCTCCGCCTGAGTTTCCGGCGTCGCCATCCAGAGAACCGTGTCGGTGTTGCCTTGGGAAATATAGTAAATAATCGTCTCTAAATCCTTCTGATCATAGAGAATGGCCCCACGATCGCCTCGAACTCGCGATCGCGCGATCGCCTCGGACACCGCCGCCGGGAGCAACACCGCCGCCACCTGCTCGCGCATACTATCATCCCACTTGAGGGGGTCTTGGAACCGTTCCTTCCACTCATCCGGAACCCGCTCAATCATGCGATTGTAAATAGACGGGGTCACATCAACAGCAGCAGGATAAGAGGATTCAGCAGCCATAACACAGGAGGGCGAACACAACCCATTCATGATACCCCTGCCCCGGCCGACCTTCAAACCGACTCATTGGCATCCGGGAACCGTGGCGACTCTTGCACCTTGCCTCCCTTAGGAAACCGGCCACGCTTACGAGGCTTCCCTTGAGCCTTTTCCTGATTCTCAGGAGCGACTAGCTCCTCCGTTGCGCCACGGCTGGGTTGGCCATTGGGTTGGCCATTGGGTTGGCCATTGGCTCGTTCGCGCACTGACACCGGAATCGCCACCTCTTCGACTTCCGCCAATTTCTCAACCTTCAAGGCTGTACTATGATTCGACCCCGAGAGACGTTTCAATAACTTCGGCTTCGGTGCGTGTAATAAATAGATAATCGCATCCCCTTTCTGCCAAGCATCCGCCGCCGACATCACCTGAAGTTTGCCATCTCGTTCCCGCAACAGCGGCACCAACTCCCCAGAGCGAATCAAGGCCTGTAAATGAGCCTTCTGGAACGCAAAACCATGATCTTGCAAGAGCGTTTCCCCCAGCTTCACTTCCCCATCATCGAGGTACTTGTTCCACATCTTTAAGGGGAAATCCGGGGCGATCGCCTGACGGATTTTCGCCTTATTCGTCGGCGTTCCCGTTTTCTCACGGGGTAACAAGGCCAAGGTTCGCGGGGGTTCAAACTCCTCCATCGCTCGCTGGGCCAGAACCGTGTTCACCTCCCCATTACTGGTCATCGTGAGGAAGGTTCCCATCGACTCTAACCCCGCCTCTTCGAGAACCTCCGTATCTAAAGCACTACTGAGAAAGACCTTCACCCCCTGATCTTCTGCCAAACGACAGGATTCGGCATTGGTATCAATCATCACCACCGCCTCACCCCGTTCTTGGAACAAGCGAGCAATCAAGCGACTGAGGGGATTAGATCCGACAATCAACACCCCCGTGGCCGTGGTGGCTTCAAGTCCCAAGATTCCCACCAACCAGCGAGCCGTCAGACCCTGTAACATCACCGTGACAATGATGGTTAGGAACACCAACGCCTTAATGGCATCCCCCCCGTTAATCCCCCGTTCCGTCAACAAAATCGAGAACAGAGAGGCCACGGAGGCGGAGATAATCCCCTTAGGTGCAATCCAACTGACGAAGAGCTTTTGTCGCCAATTCAGGGGGCTATTCGCGGTACAAATCCAGACATTGATAGGACGCACCACCAACATCAAGGCGGCGACGGTGGCTAAACTGCCCCAGCCTAGGGCAAAAATACTAGGAATCGAGAGATCCGCTGCCAGGAGGACGAACAACACGGACACCGCCAACACCGTCAGTTGGCTCTTAAAGCGCCGTAACAGCCGCTCTTCGGGCAAGGACGAGGCCCGCATCACCAACCCGGCCACCACCATGGTCATTAAGCCAGATTCTTCGACGAGGAACTGGGAGAAACTGTAGAGGACCCAGACACCGGCTAAGACGACAAGATTTTTGATTTCTTCCGAGAGAAAATTGGCTCGGGTGATAAAGTAGCCCAATAACCAGCCGCCGAGGCCACCGACGGCTAATCCTAAGCCTAGGCGGAGGAATAGGCCCACCGCAACGCCAAGGGGGTCAGCATCGCCGTTGAGGACGACATCGAGGACTAAGACGGCCAGAATGGCTCCCACTGGGTCGATGAGGACTCCTTCTCCTTCGAGGAGGGTGGCCACTTGGCGATCGACCTGAACTTGTTTGAGGAGGGGGGCGACGACTGTTGGCCCGGTGACCACCACCAGGGCGGAATAGAGAAAAGCGATGGGCCAGGGAAATTCGGCTAGGGCATGGGCCGCTAAGCCGCCGCCGATAAAGGCGATCAGGGTTCCGACACTGACAAGGTTGCGTAGACTCCCTGAGACACGACCGAGATCTCGCAGTTCTAGGCTTAAGCCTCCTTCAAAGAGGATGATGGCAACGGCGAGGGAGACGATGACTTCTAAGCCGCCTCCGAGTAAGGCCGGATGCAACCAATCTAAGCCACTTGGCCCTAGGAGAATGCCGACGAGTAGTAGAAAGACAATCCCTGGAACCTTAAAATACTCCGCTAGGACCTGTGAGCCGATGCCAGCGGCCACGGTTAGGGCAATTAGAACTGTAATCTCGAAAGAAGCGTCCATAAACTGGGGGGGTCAGCGACCATCCTTTTGAGAGGATTGACGGTTGATGTGTTGATTGGCAGTTGACAAGTCAGTTAACGAGTCAGGTTACGAGTCAGTTGCCCACGAGTGTGGGAACGATGGCTGGGTTTGGGGCCAGGGAAAGCCGGCGATCGCCATGTTAAGCCATCGCCTCAAAATTTAAATGGATTACCTGTTAAGTTAAACGTTTTTAGGCAAAAGCGGTATGGGTCCAGAGGTAGGACTCTATCCCGACTCAAGTTCACAGAGCATAGCACACCGCTTCTATCTAATCGCTCAATGATAGAGCCAATCAGACTTGAGCGGTTGTGAGATATCAGTCAGTTAAGGCGATCGCCCCTTGGAATCCCACCTCATTTGAATTTTTAATCAGTCGCGATTCAGGCTTAGGTGAGCTGCTGAATCCCTAGAAGCGATCGACGCTGGAGGTGAAAATGGGTTCGAGGCGCATGGCCAAGATCGCGGAGGGACGAATCACCATATATTCCCCCTGAATGTTTTTGAGGGGGACGTTGATAAAGTCGTCGGATTTCGATTTGGGCTTGACTTCGCTCCCATACCACTTCTGAAAGTCCTCAATGGAGGGGAAGCGCACTTCTTCTTTCTGGCCACCGCTGATAAAGAGGTGAACGGCGTACTCACTGGGTTTTGGCATCGTGATTTCAATCCTAGACCGCTTAAGGCTATCTTTCTCAGGATACCAAAGCAAACCGCTGTAGCATCGAGTCGAGGAGATTGGGAAGCCGATCGGCGATCGCCTCGGGGTTGGGAAACTCAATCTCTTGATAACTGGGTAAATCGAAGGGAAACACCCCAGATCCCTCATGTTGCCGCACTTTCGCCAGAAGAATCTGCTCGACACGCTTGGCTTGCAAGGCGTAGCCGAGTTCGACACAAACGTTGGCACTCGGTAACAGTTGCGGGGTTTCGCCGCTGCTGACGGCTAGGGGAGTGACGTCGGCGATAAACAATAAACTTTTGCGAATTTGCCGCAGTTGATAGGTTCCCAGACGAGTCGCTCCCTCAGCGGGCCGCTTGCAGATGTCTAGGCTCAACGGAAGCCGCGATCGCCGATTCACGTCAGCGATATACTCGTCTAAGACTTCGATCAGCCGCCGGCTGTGGTTGGCCTCGGAGACACTGAGGAAAATTTTAGGATCGAGATAGGCGCTGCCTTCTTGCTTTGTAAAATAGATTTCGTGGCTACTGAGGTCAATGTTGGCAATGAGATAGGAGCCACTCCCTTCGATATAGAATTCGATGGCTTCCCCCGCCAGGTAGCGATTAAACCACTCGGCTTGTTCAATCTCTTGCCGTTCTTCGAGGAAATCGGCCCGCAACCCAGCTTTTAACAAACTATTGCGGCTGAGGCGAATATCATGGGGACGTTTGCGTAACTCGGACAACGGTTCGTACTGTTCGATATACCAACCCCGTAATGCGATGATAGCCATGATGCGATCGCCCCCCTAAAACTTACAACAGCCCGTCATACAAATCGAGCGACCTTTGATTATATCGCAATCCCCCCACCCCCAAAGAAATAGATATCAAAAGAGAAGACTTCTATAAATTAGATCATCTTGAAATCACTATAAAAAACGAAAT
>NZ_JAWOCL010000062.1:0-7369 GCF_046483825.1 Sodalinema sp. | reverse complement strand
CTCAAAAGTCCTAAGGGTCGATTTCACTAAAACGTGAACATGGTATGTTCACGATTGAGCTGGAGCTATTTTCGGACGCTGAGCCATATCAACGACTCCCTATTATCAGAAGACCCCAAAAAAAGCCCCCTTCTCAATCAAGGGGGCCAAAACACTATCTGAAGAGATAAAACGCCTTAACCTCGCGGCTTACTCAACCCCTTCAATGCGGTCCTCAACCTGTTGATACAACTCCATCAGACGTTCGAGGTTCTCATCACTGGTTTCCCAATAGCCACGGCCATGGACCTCCAGCAACGTTCCCACCATCTTGCGGAAGGAATGAGGATTGAGATTCATCAGGCGTTCCTGCATCTCCTTATCCTTAATAAAGGTCTCATTCGCCTCCTCATACACCCAGTTATCCACCGCGTCCGCCGTCGCCGACCAACCCATGGTGTTCACCAAGCGTTTCGAGAGTTCCCGAACCCCCTCATAACCATGAGACAACATCCCCTCATACCATTTCGGGTTCAGCATCTTCGTCCGAGAATCCAGACGCACCGTTTCCGAGAGACTGCGAACCTGGGCATTGGCCGTCGTCGTATCGGCAATATAAGAATTGGGTTTCTTGCCATCCTTGCGTAACTTCGAGACCACCTTCGTCGGGTCAGAATCGAAGTAGTGGGACACATCCGTCAAACTGATTTCCGAAGAATCCAAGTTTTGGAACGTCGCATCCGCCGTCGACAGGGCCGACTCAAACACCTTGCGGTCTTGTTCCATCATGCCGGGATTATCCGCATTGAAGGCGAAGGACTTACGAGTCAGATACATCTCTTGTAACTCC
The DNA here is from genome assembly GCF_046483825.1 of Sodalinema sp. Lineage (NCBI taxonomy): Bacteria > Bacillati > Cyanobacteriota > Cyanophyceae > Oscillatoriales > Oscillatoriaceae > Sodalinema > Sodalinema sp. Next base: position 6,540 of record NZ_JAWOCL010000062.1, on the reverse strand, counting down.
GACTCTTCCTCCCAAGTGCTGTTTTCCACCGCCAAGTTGATATTGGCCGCATAAGACCCCGACGCATTGGAGAAGACCCGAGTCGCCGCTTGACGCAGGTTCACCCCCATCTCCTCGGCTTGTTTAATCGCGTGTTTGCGGACAAAGTTCATCTCCACAGGTTCATCCGCTTCTGCCGCCATCTTAATCGCCTTATCCAACAAGGCCATCTGATTGACAAACAAGTCGCGGAAGACCCCAGAACAGTTGACCACCACGTCAATCCGAGGCCGGCCCAACTCCTCTAAGGGAATCAAATCTAACTTGTTGACCCGTCCCATGGCATCAGGAACCGGTTTCACCCCAACCATCCACATGATTTGGGCCAAGGATTCACCATAGGTCTTGATATTATCCGTCCCCCACAGCACACAGGCGATGGTTTCAGGATACTCGTTGCCATTTTCCTGACGTTGCCGTTCCACCAAGCGGTCAACCACAATCTTAGCCGCCTGAACCGCTGCTGCCGTGGGAATGGCTTGAGGGTCGAGAGCATGGATATTTTTACCCGTGGGCAACACATCCGGGTTGCGGATGGGGTCACCACCGGGACCCGGCAGTACATATTCCCCTTCCAAGGCCCGCAACAGAGACCCGAGTTCATTGTCCGCACAAACCTGCTTGAGACAGAAGTTGAGATACTCAATCAGTTTGTCTAAGGCCTCTTTATCCACGCGATGGAAGCCAGCGGCCTTGAGAACCTCATACCAGGGTTCATCCTTAATCATCCGTTGCAGCCAGTTACCCAGATTCTCCAAACGAACCCGGCCATCGCTGTCGGTTTTCTCAGCCACCATGGCCCCAACACAGTCGCGGGTCGCCTCAACGATTTTCTGGTTCAACTCCACATCGGCGAGAACCCCTTTATCGTTGTTGCTGTAAATGTCTTGGATGTTGCGGTCGAGACTTTGGGCCAAGAGACTGGGGAGACCCACAATGCCTTCTTCTTCCCGGTCGATGCTGGCGATACTGACCAGAGTGGCCACGGCTTCTTCGGCGGTGGGAGGTTTCCCGATGACATGCAAGCCACAGGGTAATAGCCGCGACTCGATTTCCATCAGTTGTTTGTACACCAAGCCGACGATGGTATCCCGTTCATCTTGACTGAGGTCTTTGGCATCGGCTTCGGGGAAGTCGATGTCTTTGTCGAGATTGACCATGCGGGCTTTCTCAACGATGGTGTTGACGATGGGAATGCCCCGTCCGCCATCTTTGAGGGTTTGGTAGGACCCCACCAGTTCGCCGAGTTCCTTGAGTCCTTTATACAGACCGGCATTTTCCGCTGGTGGGGTGAGATAGGAAATGGTTTCGGCGTAGCTGCGGCGTTTGGCGATGGTCGCCTCGCTGGGGTTGTTAGCGGCGTAGTAGTAGAGGTTGGGAATGTTACCAATCAAACTATCGGGGTAACAGGTTCCCGACATCCCCATTTGTTTTCCGGGCATGAACTCCAGGGAACCATGGGTGCCAAAGTGGAGAACCGCGTCGGCTTGCCAAATTTGTTCGAGATAGGTGTAGTAGGCGGCGAAGCCATGGTGGGGGCTGGCGGAACGGCTAAACAACAGCCGCATCGGGTCACCTTCGTAGCCAAAGGTGGGTTGGACCCCGATAAACAGGTTCCCGAACTGTTTGCCGTACACCAAGAGGTTTTGCCCGTCGCTGTTGAGGGTTCCGGGTGCAGACCCCCAGTTTTCTTCTAAGCGTTTGGCGTAGGGGGTGAGGTTTTCGTATTCGTCAACGGGCATCCGATAGGCCACGTTGAGTTCTGGGCTGGCGTATTGGGCAGCGGCATCATGGATGACCGCGTTCATCAACTCCTGGGGATTCTCGGGCAGGTCTTCGATGCGGTAGCCGTTGCGTTGCAGGGCGGTGGCCACTTCGTGAATGCTACCGAAGACGTCGAGATAGGCGGCGGTTCCGACGTTGCCTTTGTCGGGGGGGAAGCTGAAGATGGTGATGGCAACTTTTTTATGGAGTTTGGGTTTACGCCGCAGGTTGGCCCATTTCATGGCCCGGGTTGCTACCGCTTCGATGCGGTCTTGCATGGCGTGGGCTTTACCGGTGGCCCCATCCCGCCCGGAGAGAACGATGGGTTCGATGGCCCCGTCGAGTTCGGGGATGGCGATTTGTAGGGCGACTTGAATCGGGTGCAGTCCTAGGTCGCTGTCTTCCCATTCTTCGGTGGTTTGGAAGACGAGGGGGAGGGCGACCATGTAGGGGCAGTTCAGCCGCTTGAGGGAGTCGATGGCTTTGGGATGGTCTTGACGGGCGGGACCGCCGACGAGGGCAAAGCCGGTGAGGGAAACGACGACATCGACGAAGGCTTTGTTGTTGGGGTTATCGGTTTCCCCTTGTTCCCAGAAGAATTTGTTGACGGGTTGGGAGAAGTCGAGTCCGCCGGAGAAGATGGGGATGACGCGGGCGCCAAGGGATTCAAATTCTTGCACCATGGCCACGTAGTGGGCGTCGTCTCCGGTGACGAGGTGGGTCCGTTGCAGGACGAGTCCGACGGTGGGGGCGAGGGGGTCTTTGTGGTCGTCGCTGATGTCCCGGCGGGAGTTATACCAGTTGAGGTATTCTTTGACGTCTTCGAACATTTGGGGGGCGAGGGGATGCCAGATACCCATGTCGGGGTAGACGACGGGGTCGTTGTAGGTGACGTCTCGCTTCCCTTCGGGCAGTACGTATTTGTCTGCCAACATCAAGATGAAGTTTTCCAGGTTGTCGGGGGACCCGCCGAGCCAGTATTGGAAGCTCAGCATGAAGTTACGCGCGTCCTGGGCTTTGTCCACGGGCATGTATTTGAGGACTTTGGGCAGGGTGCGCAGCAGTTTGAGCATTCCGTCTTGGAAGGAGGCGCCGGACTGCTCTTTGCGCTTTCTCATGAATTGGGCGATGGCACTTTTGGATTGTCCGAGTTGTGCCATGGAGAAGCTGCCCAATTTGTTGAGGCGCATGACTTCGGGCATGGAGGGGAAGACGATGGCGGCGTCGAGGTTGTCCCGGGCGGGTTGGACGGCTTCGATGACTTTTTCGGCTAGGTCTTCGATGAAGATGAGGGAGCCGATGAAGATGTTGGCTTGGGCGACATCCCGTTTCAGGTCTTCGCAGTTTTCAGGGTCGCGCAGTTCTTCGATGAGGTAGCCGCTCAGTTCGATGGCCAGGTTGGGGTTGTTGGCGTTGATGGCTTGGGCGGCGGCGGACAAGGCACTCTGATATTGCGATTCGAGCACGACATAGACCACCTTGATTAGGGTGCGACCGTTGAGGTCGTCGGGAGCCTGGATGTGGCGAACGGTGGGCTTGACGTGGGTGAACATGAATGGGTTACTCCTTACGCGATTCGTGATGTTTACTAAACCTGGTCTGGGATGGGCTTATGGAATTTAGCTATATAGGTGTTTTTACCAAATAATGTTAGGGGGACTTCACTCAAATCGGTGTTCTGAAACAATTTGATAGAAAAATTGCAACATTTCGTTACATTTGTTTAGAAATTTGACAGGATGGGGGACGCAAGGGGGATTTAAACAACAGTTATGTTGTTTTATTGGGAGGGGTTTTGGACATTTTGTCAAGGGGGTTTGGGAGGAAATGGGTCTGGGGATGGTCTGGCTCATTAAATATTAATTCTTGATACAAGATACCGGAAATTGCGGTGATCGGTTGGGGCGGTGATTTAAAATTTTAGAAGATAATCTATCGAGATAAGTTGCGGCAAAACGATGGTTTTAGGGTGGGGATGGGTTGCGATCGCAATTTATTAGGCGTCCTATTGAGGTGAAGCTGATGTCAAATTTTCTATGTCCTTGTTGTTCTTATCCTTTATTAGGTTATGTCCGTCACGGAACGTTACGCTGGTTTTGTCCACGCTGTCATCAGGAAATGCCCTATGGAACTGTGGAAACGACGCATTTATCTCAGGCAAGTGTTTTAGAAAATCATCAGCTTCAACCGGTGGGTGAGGAACCGGTCTCGCCGAGTCGTCAGGTCATGGCCCCGGTTGAGTCCAAGCCGATGGCGATGGCTAAGCCGATTTCGGAACGCTTTTCTGATCAGTTTCCGGCCCTGTTACATGAGACGGTGGAAGGGGTCCGAAAAATTTTACGTGCGGACCGGGTGATTCTCTGTCGGACGACTCGCAAGTGGGAGGCGACGGTGGTCGCAGAGTCTCATGCACCGGGACGATCTTCGATGCTTAAATGCCGTTTAGGTCGCTTTTTTGGGACTGAGGAGATTCTACAGTTTCAGGAGGGAAAACTCCAGGCGATCGCCGATTTAAATTCGATGGATCTCGATCGCTGTCCGACCAAGATTTTAGAGTGCTTTTTTGAGGTTTCCGCCAAGTTGGTGGTTCCGGTGCGTTTAGAAGAGATGCAGGGATTGTCGTTGTGGGGATTGTTGGCGGTGCATCAATGTTATACCGCTCGCAGTTGGTCGCAGCGGGAGATTGATACGACACTCTTGTTGGCGCAACAGTTGGCGCGATCGTTGGAGCGCGATCGCCGCTATTGTGAGTTACAAGCGGCTCATGAGGCCTTACGGGAAACGGCGTTTATTCATCAAGAGCAGTTATTCCGTCCCTTGGCCAAACCAGACCTAGAACCACAGGAGACATCGAATATATCCCGATCTCCATCCCCAGCGGTGACGGCTTCGCCGGAAGAGTTGCTAAAAAGCTATGTGGCCTATTATCTCAGTCGCGGTAAGGGGATTATGAGTCCTCATCAGGGGAGTCTCGGGTTTCCAGGTGCGGTGTACGGCTATGAAGGCTATCGCTTTGAGTTTGAGAATTTTTGGCGACGACTGCAAGAACGCTCAGATTTCCGTCGGCTATATTTGATGGGAGATATGCGCTGTTTTGAGAATTTCTTGGAAGGGAGTTACACGGTTCTCGAATGTCAACGCTGTCATCTCCCGATTCCCAGTCGTTATGGTCGTGTCTATGAGGGTCCTGAATGTACGTTATGTGATGACTGTCCGACGAAGTGGGCCGATTCTGAACGCAGCAATGGGACAACTCGGGTATTGGCGGTGGGTGAGGCGCCGTTACAGTTACGGGAAACCCAGCGGTTGTTCCGACAAAACCGCTATGAGGTCCAGTTTGTGGAAACTCCTGAGGAGGCGTTGAGTCAATCGTTGGGGACTTCGCTTGATGTGGTCACCCTTCAAGGAGATCTCAGTGAGGCCCAGGGCCGTTGTTGGGCCAGTCAGCTTCGTGAGGATTCCCGTTTTGCGAAGTTGCCGATTTTGGGGTTGAGCGATCGCGCGGGGTATGGGTTACCCTGGATGGGACACCCGCTGGAGTTACAGCATTATCTGTTACCCCCGTTGAGTGGTGAGCATTTGGTCCGTTATTTACGACGCCGTCGGGAGCAAACTCCCTTATTGTATTGGTTCCCGCGTTAGGAGTCTGGGGAGTCGCCAAATTTGAGATCAGACCAGGTTAGTTGTTTAACTTTGGCCACGTCTCCCGCTGCGGCGGCTTCTTTAAGTTCTCGTTTACGATGTGCGTTGGCGATGGCTTCTTCGGGGGACCGGGAACTGGTCTCGAAGCATTTTTCTAAGGCCTCGTAGATACCTTTACGGTTGAGTTTGGTGTGGTACTGGCGTTCGGTGTCGAGGAGTTTGGCCATAAGTTCGAGTTCCATGGCGTCTCCGTCGGCGAGGTCTTCGAGGATGTTCCACTCGTCGAGTCCCAGGAGGGATTGGTCGGCACCGGGCCGAGGGTCTTGGAAGGGTTTACCGGTGATTTCTCGGTATACTGTGGGGAGGCGATCGTCGAATTCATGTTTTTCTTCGAGCCAAATCCGCCGAATTTCGCTGAGTTCTTCGGTGGTGATGAGGGTGATGTCGCGCATTTCGGGGGGAGCGGTTCGACGGACGGTTTCCTGTGCTTCGAGAACTCGTCTTAACCAATGTTCCCGCCACTTTTTGGTGTAAGGGCCGGGGATGGGTTCGACAGAAACTTCTCCATTTTTGTTGCGTTCAAAAAGTTGGACATTTCCATGGATACGTCGGAAGTCGCGGCGATCGCGATCGTTCTTAAGGTCTAGTTCATTGCGGATATCGAGGAGTGGTTGCATCCATTCTTTTTCTTCATCATTTTGGATCATCGCCTCCATGGATTTGTCTTGACTAACCATAGTGCAAACCCAACAGCCAAAACGAGAACTTCCGCAGCTAGGAGTTGTTGTGTCAACTACCAGCGGACATTCATTGTCTGCCGTTGCACCGCGATACATAGTCAATAAATGTTTATTATCATGTCCCCAAGGATTTTCCCATTGCATTAAATACATCCATACTTCATCAGTAGTCCAATCTTCAATTGGACTATAAACTAAAGAGTTGACTAACTTTGAGTTAGGGCTAAGACGTTCGCGGACTCTTTTTCGTTCATGCTTTTTCATAGTCTCTGCACGTCTGTAGCTTTCAGCCTTACGAGTTCCCAGAGCAAGAATGGTTTCACCATTTTCTCGAACAACTCTTCGAATGAATTTG
>NZ_JAWOCL010000280.1:0-12117 GCF_046483825.1 Sodalinema sp. | reverse complement strand
GGACGATCGCCCTGTTTCCCATCATCGCCTCTCAGCACTATTGCTAACTCCAGAATTTACCAGGTTTTGCCTTAAAATAAGGGTCTTCTGGATCTACGGTGGGATTTGTTACAGAATATACAAAATTGTAGGGGAACCCACCCCTAACCCCTCCCAGGAAGGGATTTTTCGCCCCTACAGTAACGGGTGTAATCTGCCATAAATTTTCCTTATCACCCTAAACCCAGAAGACCCTAAAATAACAAGATGTGACTCACAAAAGCATTATCAAGAACTACCACAAAAAACTCGATGTTTAGTGCATCTATTCCCGAGTACCAACTCCAGGAAAAATTTAGGGTGCTGACGAGGCGTTCTAGCCAATTGTTGGTTAAGACACCATCAAAAAACTTAAAATTGGATAGTATATCAGAGAGGTGTTTAGCTGGAATTCTCATAATGATGGAATGGATCCATATTCTTGAAGGAGGATTATCTGAGGTCGTTTCTCTTGGCCAATTTATCCTAGAGGCAATTTCAGTGTTCTGCGTTTTCTTTGGAATTGTTAAAACGGTGCAACTGGCCTTGAGATTTGCTGAATTTCAATATGATGAATTTCTATTTATTCAACTGCGGATACGGTTTGGTGTTTGGTTAGCCTTAGCCCTAGAATTTCAATTAGGGGCTGATGTTTTAGCCACAACGATCGCCCCCAAAACGGAAACTTTAATTAAATTAGGTGCGATCGCCATCATTCGGACGTTATTAAACTATTTCTTAAATATGGAACTAGAACATGAGTTTGAGTTCAGAAAACATCAATCCGACAAGGAGAATTTACCCTCAATCAAACAATAACCCCGGGTCTTCTGGATATAGGGTGAAATTTGTTGCCTGGTACACCAAATTGTAGGGGAACCCACCCCTAACCCCTCCCAGGAGGGGATTTTTCGCTCCTACAGCAACGGATGTAATCTGCCATAAATTCTCCTTATCACCCTAAACCCAGAAGACCCATAAACCCTTGTAAATTTACCCGTTATAGGGCATCTTATCAACTGCCTAAACCCTCCATCAATGCGTCGAGTTTAGCAATATTCCAAATCTACCTCCTTCTGATTTTCCCGCAGGAGTTGTACCAACTCTTCAACCAAACTGCGACGAATGGAGATATTTTTGGGGAGTAGGGGATTTTGGTAGAACTCATTAATCTGTTGTCCCACCAGGAAAAATATCGAATCCGCCTCCAGAATTTCCCGGGCCAATAACACGGCCCCATTGCGATCAAAAGGAAGGCGGTCTAAATCACAGCGGCATTTTTTCAAGAGTTCCGTAGCCTTAGAAATTGTCAAAATCCCCTCTGTCACCAAATTAACCTCATCAAGAATGCCGATAGGGGGAAGTTCTTTTCGCATCGTCGAAATATCCATCTCTACCGTTTCCCCCATATAGTTAGCGACGATATTTCCAGTGGTTCCCCCACAGAGGGCCTTCCGTCCTGGAAAACTCAAAAATCGTTCCGCAAAAGCTTCATCTTGACTAGGATCTAACGGCGGCCCAGTGAAAATCATCAAGGGGTTGCGACGACGAACATACACCCCCACTAAAGAAGCATCATCACCAATTTTATCCCGATAGAGTCGCCGAGTTTCCCCAAGAACCTTATCTAACAGACTACGGGCCGTAGGCGCATCATGAACGAAGAGGCTTTCCATATATTTGGCGATGTTCTCCCAACCCCAGCCGAAATTCATCGTATCCCCGAGTCCAGCATAGAGAACGCCATCACTAATCGCCCCTAGGAAATCCCCTCGCTCTAACGTTCCCTCCACCACTTGAATTTTACGGTTAAGAATCCGATCAATTCGCGGTTTGGGTTTCATCATCCGCCCTTTTTTAAAATAAAATATGGGCGGATTATCAAAGTTTATGACCCGGAATTGATTGGTGATATTATCAATTTGAATAACGGTAAATGTCGCATAGGCAATTTTACGAACTTGGCAAATTGGCAGCGTTCCAATCACCGTTTCCATCACGGCTTCTAGGGCAATATCCGCGTTCAACATGGTAATAAGGATTTCACTGGTTAGGGTTGCCAAGATATTGGCTTTGACGCCACTCCCTAAACCATCAGACAAAACAATTGTCGTCTTCTGTCCCGTCTTGATGAATTTCACTTTGTCACCACAAAGTTCTTCACCTTTTTTGTTTAAACTAAGGTGACAAATATCAAAAAAGTTATCTGCACGACTGGTATTCGTTTGAGTCATATTAAACCATTTCCTGCTCAACTGCTTCGATGATTTTCAATAAACTCACTTTAGTTTCTGCTGTCGTTTCGCCCAAAAGTCCCGCGATTTCTTGAGCAACTTTCATTTGATTGTCAACGACTTCTCGGACATTTAAAACGGTTTCAGTTTTGAGATGCTGTAGTTCCTGCCGCCGCTGGTATTCTTGACTAATATCGACCATAATACAGGCGATAATTTTTTCCTCGGGGATGGGAAACACCACCTCTCGCAAATAGAGTTTCGGATGGCTATACTCCCGTTCAATACCGCGAATGACTTGTTGGCTGTTCCAGACTTTTTGAAAATGCTCAATATTGCCTAAAATGCTACTAGCCGGTTCGCCGAGAATGTTGGGTTCTTCAACCTCAAACATTCGGCAAAAGGCGGGATTTACCAAAACAATGGTAAAGTTGGAGTCAACGGCAATCAATCCATTGGGATCGTATTCCCAGAGGAGTCGCCAGATATGGTTTTGGGTGTGTTCTTGCATGGGTGAAAAGGGTAGGGGCGTTCCCTTATGGTCGCCCGAGGACACAGAGGTTAGGAGGGAGCGGGATTTTCTTCGAGGGTCTTTTGGATGGTGGGGAGGATTTCGCCGAGGAATTTCTCTTCGATATTTTGCGGGTTGATATCGACGAAATGCTCCTCTTGGAATTTCATAACAATGCCGTAGCTACAGGTTTCAAGGCAAAAGGAACCTTTGAGTTCTACGGTGTCTTCAAGGTCATAGTCTTTGATTAGAGATTGCAGTCGGGGGAGAACTTCGTACACCCCCAACTGGTGACAGGCTGACCCCATACAGAGGTAGAGGTTTTCTTTGGTCATGGGGGGAAAGGCGTGCAAGAGGCAAACGGCAAAAGGCAAACAGCAAGAGGGGATCGTTCCGGCATTGTCTAATTTTAAGGTGTCCAATTTTAAGGGTTGACCACTCGGTTAGAACTTGCCGGAACGCACCGCTGGAGATTAGTCGCGGTAGATGGTGTTGACGACGGTTTTGTCGGGGGCGATGAGGTCGATATGGAGGGGCATTTGGCCGACGGCGTGGGTTGAACAACTGAGACAGGGGTCGAAGTTGCGGATTCCGGCTTCGACTCGGTTGAGAAAGCCCTCAGCCACATCGTTGTTATGGATGTAATGTTGGGCAATCTGAGTGACTGTTTTGTTCATCGCCAGGTTATTTTGTCCCGTGGCGATGATGAGGTTGACTTTCTCAATCAGACCGTTCTCGTCTACATTGTAATGATGAAATAGGGTTCCGCGAGGGGCTTCGCTCACTCCTATGCCTTCGAGGTTGTTAATTTCGGCTTTAGCCCGACAACGGGAGGACAATAAATCGGGGTCGTCTACATACTGTTCGATGCGTTCGATACAGGCGAGAATTTCTAGGAGGCGGGCGTAGTGGTACATGAAGGAGGAGGTGGCACAGCGGCCACCGGCCCGTTGGCGAAATTCTTGCAGTTCGCGGTCGGCGTCGGGGGTTCCCATGCGATCGCACACGTTCAACCGCGCCAATGGTCCGACGCGATACATCCCATCAGGATAGCCCATGGGTTTGTAATAGGGGAATTTGAGATAGGACCAAGGTTCGACGGCTTCGGCCAGGAAGTCGTTATAGTCTTCTTCCCGCAAGCCATCGGCGACGATGTTCCCCTGGCTATCGACAAAGCGGATATGACCGCCGTAATGTTCCCAGGTGCCATTGGGGGCGACGAGACTCATAAATAGGGAGTCAAATTGCCCAAAAATGTCAACTTCACCTTTTAGGGTGTCGTCGAGGAGTTGTTTGAATAGCCCCAGGGCTGTTTCGATGGTTTGGCGGGATTCGGGAAGGCGATCGCGAATCCATTGTAGGCCCTCTTCCGACAGGGGCGATCGCACCCCACCCGGAACCGCCCAAGCGGCATGAATTTTCTTGGCCCCCAACAGTTCAATCACCGTCTGTCCAAACTGACGCAGACGAATCCCCGCCCGGGCCAACTCGGGATCAGCCTCCATCAAACCAAAGACATTGCGTTTAGCGGGATCACTATCCCATCCCAAGAGGAAATCGGGACTACTGAGGTGGAAGAAACTCAAGGCGTGGGATTGGATAATCTGCGCCAAATTCATCAATCGCCGCAGTTTCTCTCCGGCGGGGGGAACTTGTACCGCCAGGATTTTATCGCCGGTTTTCGCAGCGGCTAAAAGATGGCTAACGGGACAAATTCCACAAATACGGGCGGTAATTCCGGCCATCTCAAACATGGGACGACCTTCGCAGAATTTCTCAAAACCGCGAAATTCAACGACATGGAAACGAGCGTCATCGACATCTCCAGCATCGTTGAGAAAGATGGAAATTTTGGCGTGACCCTCAATGCGAGTGACGGGATCAATAACAACAGTTTTACTCATGGTGAAAAAGAAGGGAACAGGGAATAGGGAACAGGGAACAGGGGGGAGAAGAAAGGACGTAGGGGCGTACCCTTGTGGTCGCCCTCTTAACCCCTCCCAGGGGATGGCAGGTATCTAGCCGAACTTAATCATCGATCGCCCTTCCATGACAGGCTGTTCTCCCTTGAGTAGCGGTTCGATCGCCGCCTGGATGCGAGGGGCGGAGGGGGGACAGCCGGGGATAAACAGGTCAATATCCACCAATTCATGAATCGGACGGACGCGATCGAGCAGTTCCGGGACAATCCCCGGTTCATGGGGAAGTTGAGCGGTATTGTCCCCGAGTTCGAGGTAGCAGCGTTTGAGAACTGGCTCAGAACTGCCCAACATATTACGCATCGCGGGGACATTGGCCGTCACCGCACAATCGCCGAAGGAGATGACAAACTTGGTGCGTTGGCGAACCTTATACAACAGTTCCAGGTTTTCCTCATTGGCCACCGCCCCCTCCACCAGACAGACATCTACATCCTCAGGATAGTCCTTGATATCCGAACCGACGGGACTATAGACCATGTCGGCGAACTTGGCCAGTTCAAACAGCCATTCGTCCAAGTCCAGGAAGGACATATGACAACCGGAACAGCCGGCCAGCCAAATCGTTGCCAGTTTTACTTTCTTGTTTACCGTGTCCATTGATTTTCTTCCCGTGCTTTAACTAAAAATTCCAGTTTGCCGCGATCGCGATCGAGTTCCGAAGCCGTACTTCCCTTACGGAAAATCGACCCTGTGGGACAAGCATCAACACATTTCCCACAAGCGGTACAAGCGTCCACATCGCCCCAGGGTTGATTCAACCCCGTCACCACCTTAGCGGCGGCCCCGCGTCCGGCCACATCCCAAACATGAGCGCCTTCAATTTCATCACAGACGCGCACACAGCGGGTACAGAGGATACAGCGGTTATGGTCGATGCCAAATTGGGGATGGGAGATATCCACTCCCCGTTCCGGGAAGCGATAGGTAAAGCGACTGTGATCCATCCCCACTTCGATGGCCACATCTTGCAATTCACAGTTCTCGTTGGCGACACAGACGGCGCAAACATGATTTCCTTCGGAAAAGAGCATTTCCACGGTCATGCGGCGATACTCGTCCAACTGGGGGGTGTGGGTGGTGACGTCCATCCCCTCGCTCACTTCCGTAACGCAGGCGGGGAGAAGTTTGGAAATCCCTTTAATTTCGATTAAACAGAGGCGACAAGCGCCCACATCGGAGACGCCATCGAGATGGCAGAGGGTGGGAATGCGGATTCCGGCCTCGCGTGCGGCTTCGAGGACGGTTTTACCGGCTTCGGCCGCGACATCGATATCGTTGATTTTGAGGGTGACGACAGACATAGGTTAATAAGGCAAAAGGCAAAAGGCAAAAGGCAAGAGGGGTAGGGGGTGTTCCGGCCTCAGTTCAGGTTGTGACCCAGACCCATCGATTGTAAGGGCGAAAAATTTTTCGCCCCTACAAGCCGGAACGCACCGCTTCGATGGGGGATTAACCTCGACCGTTGGCCATCGCCACGGGATCGGGTTGTAGTAACTCCAGGTACTCTTGTTCAAAGTAGTGCAGGGTACTCATCACTGGGTTGGGGGCGGTTTGGCCTAAACCACAGAGACTGGTGGCTTGAACCATGCCGCAGAGTTCTTTGAGTCGATCTAAGTCCCGTTTGGTGGCTTTTTCGTCTAGGAGTTTGGTGAGCAGTTGATACATCTGCATGGTTCCGGCGCGACAGGGGATGCACTTACCACAGGTTTCACCTCGGCAAAATTCCATGTAGAACTGGGCCACTTGCACCATGCTGGTGTCGTCGTCCATGACCACCATGCCACCGGACCCCATCATCGACCCGAGTTCCCGCAGGGAGTCATAATCGACGGGGGTGTCGAGTTCGCGATCGGGAATGCACCCGCCCGAGGGACCCCCAGTTTGAATGGCTTTGACGCTGTTACCGCCGGGAACGCCCCCTCCCATCTCTTCGACAATTTCCCGGAGGGTAATCCCCATGGGAACTTCAATCAGTCCGTTGTTGCGGATTTTGCCGGTGAGGGAGAAGATTTTGGTGCCTTTACTGCGTTCGGTGCCAATGCCGGTGAACCACTCGGCCCCGTTGCGGATGATGGGGGAGATATTCCCCAGGGTTTCTACGTTGTTGATGAGTGTCGGACAGCCGTGGAGGCCGGAGACGGCGGGATAGGGGGGGCGGGGGCGAGGGTTGCCTCGTCCGCCTTCGACGGAGGAGATGAGGGCGGTTTCTTCGCCACAAACGAAGGCCCCGGCGCCGACGCGAATTTCGATGGTGAAGTCTACGGGGGAGTCGAAGATTTGCGCCCCGAGGCAATGTTTGCGTTTGGCCTGTTGGATGGCTTTTTGCAGGCGGGTGATGGCGAGGGGATATTCGGCGCGAACGTAGATGTAGCCTTGGGTTGCGCCAACGGCATAGCCGGCGATCGCCATCCCTTCTAAGATACGATGGGGGTCACTTTCCAAGACACTGCGATCCATAAACGCCCCAGGATCGCCTTCGTCGGCGTTACAGATGATGTATTTCTGTCCGGGGGGCATTTTGGCGACTGTGGCCCATTTTAAGCCGGTGGGATAGCCGGCGCCGCCTCGTCCTCGTAGTCCCGATTGGGTGATTTCTTGCACTACGTCAGCCGGGGACATTTCATAGATGGCGTGATGTAGGGCTTGGTAGCCGCCGACGGCGAGATATTCGTCGATGCGTTCGGGATCGATGCGGCCGCTATGTTCGCGGACGATGAGGAGTTGACGGCTAAAGAAGGGGTGGTTGGGATCGCCTTGGATGGCGTCGGCTTCTCCGGAACCGTTGAGGCTGCCGATGATGCTTTCGGCTTGTTCGGGGGTGACTTTTTGATAGTGTTTTTTCTCGGCTGGGGCTTCGGCGTCTTCGATTTCGACCATCGGCCCTTGTCCACAGAATCCCATGCAGCCGACGCCAACGGCTTCGACGGTATCGCCGAGGTTGTGGGTTTTGATGGCGTTGTCGAGTTGTTTTTTAACGTCGAGGGATTGGGAGGCTTGGCAGCCGGTGGAGGTACAACAGTGGATGCGGATGCGTTTCTGGGCTTGTTTGGCTTCGGTGGCCTGTTCGAGTAGTTCAGCTCGTTCCATGGCGGTTAGTCCTTAATTATCGTACGGGTGGGGGCTGGCCTTAGCTGTCCTCTTGTTGCCAGGTGTGGATGCGATCGCAGGTTTGTTCGGGGGTTTGCTGGCCGGCTACTTTGCCGTCATAGACGACGGCTGGGGCAATGCCACAGGCCCCGATGCAACGAGCGGTGACAATGGAGACTTGCCCGTCTTCGGTGGTTTCCCCGGCGGCGATGCCCACATCGCCCTCGACGGCTTTGAGGATGTCGCCGCCGCCTTTGACGTAGCAGGCGGTTCCTAGACAGACGACGCAGGTGTGAGCTCCACTGGGTTTGAGTGAAAAGAGATGGTAGAAGGTGGCGACGCCGTAAACTTGCGAGAGGGGGAGTTGTAGTTTGTGGGCGATGTAACTTAGGACATCTTCTTCGAGAAAGCCAAAGGCTTCTTGGGCTTTGTGGAGGATTTCGATGAGGGCATCTTGTCGATATTGGTTGCGCTTCATTGTAATATCGAGAACTTTGAAGCGCTTATCCGGCTTGCCGTCTTTTGTGGGAGCGTTTTGGGATGATTTAGCTGCGGTTGAAGTCCGGGTGGGAGTCATTCGTGTTTCCTCAGATTGCGGTGGAATCGCGGCGATCGCTCATCGTCGAGATGCGGCGTGTTCCTGGGTTTTGGGGCGATCGCCTCGATGGTCGGGAGAATCAGTCTGCTATCTGTGTTACGTTTTACTGAAGTCAAGGTTAGGAAATCTTTAAGATTTGCTTAAGTAACACCGAGGTTGTTTTTCTTCCTTGAACTTAATGGTTTGGTTTGGATCTATTGTGAGGAGTATATCGGAGAAAATCAACTAAAACTCAAGTTAATTTACAAAAAACTGTAATGTTTGTTTGTTAAGATAGTCAACATTTGTATATAAAAATTCATTGAAAATCATGAAGAACATTAACGTGGGTTCGATCGCCTGTCCCCTTCCCATAGACCAATATCCCCATGTCTTGTTGGCTCATGGGGGGGGAGGACGGTTGATGCAGCAACTGATTAGTCAGGTCTTTCTACCGGCGTTTGGCTCTTCGGACCAGGTCCAACATGATGCGGCAACGTTGAGCCTCGATGGCGATCGCCTGGCGTTAACTACCGATTCTTATGTGGTTCATCCCCTGTTCTTCCCCGGTGGCGATATTGGTTCGATGGCGGTGTATGGCACTGTCAATGATTTAGCGATGGCGGGGGCCTCTCCTCAATACCTGACGGCGGGGTTCATTTTAGAGGAAGGCCTCCCCATGTCAATTCTCTGGCAAGTGGTGCAATCGATGGCCGCCGCCGCTGAGAGAGCGGGGGTACAAATTGTTACAGGAGATACCAAAGTCGTCGATCGCGGCAAGGGAGATGGCATCTTTATTAATACCGCTGGCGTGGGAGTTGTGGCCGGCGATCGCACGATATCCCCCACAGAAGTCCAAGTGGGAGATGTGGTGTTAGTAAACGGTGACATTGGCCGTCATGGCATTGCCATTATGGCGGTACGCGAGGGGTTAATGTTCGAGACGGCCATTGAAAGCGATTCGGCCCCCGTCGCCGAGGAGGTGTTATCCCTACTCGAAGCGGGAATTGAGGTGCATTGTCTGCGGGATTTAACCCGAGGTGGCCTGGCGAGTGCCTTAAATGAGATTGCGGTGGCGGCGAATCTGGGGATTCGTCTCGATGAGAGGGCGATCGCCGTCCGCGATGATGTCCAGGGGGCCTGTGAAATTCTCGGTTTTGACCCTTTATATTTAGCCAATGAGGGCCGCTTTGTGGCCTTTGTCCCTCCAGATCAAGTGCAAGCGGCCTTAGAGTGTTTAGGAGACGGGGCCGCCGAAATTGGGGTCGTCACAGAAACCAGCAAACCCCCTGTCACCATGATGAGTGAAATTGGTTCCCTGCGAACGGTCGATCTCTTAAGTGGGGAACAGTTACCGAGAATTTGTTAGAGGAGATACTCTTTGGGAGTATTTTGGGTTTGGGGGGCGATCGCCCGAATCACCCGTTCATAGGGTTCAATCAGTTTACGATTGCGGCTGAAGCGGTGGATGGGTTGTCCCACAAAACTCGCTTCAGCGAACTGGATGGATTTGGGAACGGGTTTAAAGATGGTCACCTGATGATGCCGTTTTTTCAGTTCCTTCAACACACGCCGCGTCATCAGAGTATTTTCCGCCATCGTCGGTAATACCCCGAGCAGTCGCAAACGCAGATTATAGGTTTTGCGGATATCGGAGATCTCATCAAAGAGGCGATCGAGTCCCCGCAGCGAATAATACTGACATTGCACCGGCACTAACACCGCATCCGCCGCCGCCAACGCATTGAGTGTCAGCAATCCCATATTGGGGGGACAGTCGATGAGAATGTTGGTATAGCGAGTTTGTAGCGACTTGAGTTGCTCTTTGAGGACAAAGAAACGTTTGGGATCCTCGGAAATTTCGTTTTCCGCCTTAGCCAGAGTGCTATCCGTGGGCAAAATATGTAGCCCCATCTCCGTCTCAATAATCGGTTCCTCGGGGGTTTCCTGGCGCGTCATCACGTCGTAACTGCCAATTTGGTCTTTTTCCATCTCGATGCCAAATCCCATGGTCAAATTGCCCTGGGGGTCCAGATCCACCGCCAAACAGCTTTGGCTTTGGGCTAATAATCCCCCCAGTGCAATCGTGGACGTTGTTTTTCCTACGCCCCCTTTTGGACTGGCAATTGCAACGATCGCCACGGCTCAACCCCTTAACTCGATAATGCTTCGGCACAGTTTGCACCTTCCCAACTATACCGGATTTCGGGAAAGGGTCTGGATGATCCTGGAGGTCTTGGCGGACTCTCCCTGGGCCGGGCCGACTCAGTTGCCATAATAGAAGAGTCCCCAGTCTAGGGTTGAACACCACCATGGCACTTCAGACTCAGATTTGTCCACCCTTAGAAAACGGCGATCGCCTCAGCTACCGGGAATTTGAGCGACGTTACGCGGCGATGCCTCCTCATCAGAAAGCCGAATTAGTTGAAGGAGTTGTGTATATGGCCTCGCCGTTACGGTTTACCACTCATGCCGAACCCCATGGCCGTCTCATTACCTGGTTAGGAGTGTATCAGTCCGCCACTCCCAATGCAGCAATGGGCATTGAACCTACGGTTCGCCTCGATGCTGACAATGAGTTTCAACCCGATGGCGTGTTGTTGATTCCCGGTGGGAGTTCTCAACTGAGTCAAGAAGGGTATATTCAAGGTTCCCCGGAACTGGTGGTTGAAATTGCGGCGAGTAGTGCGGCGATCGATTTGGGGGACAAAAAACAGGTGTATCGACGCAATGGGGTTCAGGAATATCTGGTTTGGCAAATCTTTGATGAAAAACTCGATTGGTTTTATCTTGAAGACGGTGTTTATCAGTCTCTTGCCCCAGATGATGAGGGGATTCTCCGTAGTCGTGTTTTTCCGGGATTATGGTTGAATCGGCCGCAACTGTTGCAAAATAATCTGGCTGTTGTGCTTAATATGCTACAACTGGGGCTGCAATCTTCGGAACATGAGGTGTTTGTGCAATAAAAGCAGAACTCATTATTTAGTTGTCTAATTTTTCTTGATAAATCTCTTCATCTTCCGGCAATACAAAGGTTCCCACCCGCCAATCATAAAAATCTGGACATCGCCAAATAAAATAGCGAATCACGAAGGGAGGAACAATCAACACCACGGCAGTTCGTAAATTGTCTCGCCAACATTCGCGAACTTGATTCAGATGACTGAGAATTGCCGGAATATCCCGAGTATGGCAAGGGAAGGTCAAGAAATTAGCGGTAGAGAAAGAGCAAGGCACTGAGGGCAACATTTTGTTTGGGTGGAGGCAGCCATTTTTTTAGCGACCGCGAGGTAGTAAGAGGCGTGGAATTCGGGTACTCCTATCTCTCTGGGGTGGCGTTTTTGGTAAAATTAAGATGCAGTCTGGGATATAATCGAGATGGTACTTCTTGGTTTTGCGACTGAGATGCCGGAAGCGGATGGCTTGGCGGACGCGATCAAGAAGTTTGGGCGATTGAGGCACTGATGAGTGGTCATAAGGAGAAAATTATCATGCAGATCACGATTGAACCTGTGCATACCTGAATGGCGACTTAGTGGCTTAATCACTCCCGGTATACCCAATTCATACTGAGTAAATATACTCATCGCGCCTAACTGAGATGCACCCTAGAGATTAGGCTATACGCCAGGATTCGGGAGCTTGATAGCCCCGACTCTTTAGAGCGGGGTGGAAAAGCGACTCGGGGACTTTAGTCCCCTTGCCATC
>NZ_JAWOCL010000023.1:0-19301 GCF_046483825.1 Sodalinema sp. | reverse complement strand
TGTGCAGAAGGTTAAAGCACTGGTATGTCTAGGGGTTGATAATAGCAAATTGAAAGATTTTTTTGAAGGTAAAGTTCCTCACCTTGTGGAAACAAGTTCTATGAAAGATGCTGTCAATCAGGCCCGGGATTATGCAAAATCCGGCGATGTCGTGTTGCTCTCACCTGCCTGTGCCAGTTTTGATTTATTTGAAAATTACGAAGACAGGGGACGACAATTTAAAGAAGCAGTTAAATTTAGGAAAAGATCATGAGTAATTTCGTGCAGAAATACATTAAAGGCGACCAGGTGATGTGGGGGATTATTGTCTTTTTGGCCCTTGTGTCCTTGCTAACCGTATACAGTGCCACAGGAAGCCTTGCCTATAAAACACAGGGGGGGAATACCACCCATTTTATGTTTAAACAGTTGTTTTTTCTGCTTTTTGGCATTTCTTTGATCATTGTGGTTCATCGAATTCCCTATAAATATTTCGTATTTTTTAGTTTACCTCTCCTGTATGTTTCCATCATACTTCTTCTCATTACCGTATTGTCGGGCCAAAATCTGAATGAGGCCAGTCGCTGGCTGACTGTTCCCGGCATTGGCCTGAGTTTTCAGCCATCGGAGGTGGCAAAACTGGGCCTTGTTTTATATGTGTCAAGGGTCCTTGCGCAGCATCAACGGGATGATGGTCCCACTGAAGGAGCATTTTGGCCGATTATTATTCATACAGCGGTTGTGTGTTTGCTGATTTTTCCTGAAAACCTTTCCACTTCACTTCTTCTCGGAGGGATTATTATGCTGATGATGTTTCTCGGCCGGGTTCCTTTTCGCCATTTGTTTTTCACCGGTTTGACGGGAACAGCCATTGTAGCCATCGTTTTGCTTCTTGCCATGAATGATGTCGTCATTGTTGACCGGGCCGAGACCTGGGCCTCCCGTTTTGAGGATTATATGGATGATGAGCAGGAGATGTCCAAGTTTGGCGGTGATTATCAGATTACTCAGTCCAAAATAGCCATTGCAACAGGTGGCGTCTTGGGCAAAGGCCCCGGGAATAGTGACCAGCGTAATTTTCTACCCCATCCTTACAGCGATTTTATATATGCCATTATAGCTGAGGAGTTTGGTTTCTTTGGGGCGCTTCTGGTTTTGGTTGCGTATTTTATATTTTTTACACGTATCGGCGTTCTGGTTAGTTCCAGTAACCGAACTTTCCCGGCTTTTATGGTGCTGGGACTTGGGATAATGTTAGTCGCTCAGGCATTTCTCAATATGGGGGTGGCAGTGGGGATTTTTCCTGTTACCGGGCAACCTCTTCCCCTTGTCAGTATGGGGGGGACTTCCATTGTGTTTACCTGCTTAGCTTTGGGAGCCATCTTAAGTGTAAGCAGGCATTATCAGGAAGAACGTGAACAACAAAATGCCAAAGTTCAAAATTCGGAAAATCAATAATTGCAGGATGGTAAAAATTCGATCTCGATTGAAGAAAAATTGAATATGACGGGATGAAGGAAAAATTGAAAATATTGATCAGTGGGGGTGGAACCGGAGGACACGTTTTCCCGGCTATTGCCATTGCCGATGCCCTTAAAAAACGAAACCCCGGTGCGCAAATCCTTTTTGCAGGGGCCATTGGCCGCATGGAAATGGACAGGGTGCCTGCTGCTGGGTACAAAATTGTGGGATTGCCGGTGGCTGGCTTTCAGCGTAAACTGACTCTGAAGAATATCACGTTCTTTTTTAAGCTCGCAGCCAGCATGTTGAAGGCATGGCGTCTGGTCCGGAATTTTCGCCCGGATGTGGCTGTAGGGGTTGGTGGATACGCCAGTGGTCCGGTATTGAGGTCGGCCGCTTCTCAGGGTGTCCCGACCCTCCTTCAGGAGCAAAACAGTTACCCCGGTGTAACGAATAAAATCCTGGCACGCAAAGCTCACCGGATTTGCGTAGCCTACCCCGGTATGGAGCGTTTTTTCCCTTCAGAAAAGATTGTTTTGACGGGAAACCCGGTGCGGCAAAACCTTTTAGCCGATGTCGACCGGATCAAAGCCTGTCAGGAACTTGGACTTGATGAAAACAAACAAACTGTTCTGGTTGTCGGCGGTTCGCTGGGAGCCCGGAGCATTAACAACGGGATTGCCAATGATCTGGAACAAATAAAGAAAAGAACGGACGTGCAATTTCTCTGGCAATGCGGAAAGCATTATTTTGAGGAAATGCAGCAGTTGCTTGCGGGGAAAAATGTCACCAATATTGTCCTGGCCCCTTTCATCTCCCGAATGGATATGGCGTATGATCTGGCTGATGTGGTTATCTCCCGTGCGGGTGCATGCACCATCAGTGAACTGGCGCTTCTGGGAAAAGCTTCAGTGTTGGTACCTTCCCCCAATGTGGCAGAGGATCACCAGACCAAAAATGCCATGAGCCTTGTCAAAGAGGGAGCGGCCCTTATGATTCCTGATCATGAAACACCCGGCAGGTTGGTGGGTGATGCGCTGGACCTGCTCGATGATAAAGAATATAAAAAGCAATTGGAAGAAAAAGTCCGCTTGTTTGCACATCCGGATTCAGCTGAAAAAATTGCAGAGGAAATTGAAAAAATTGTTGGTCAATGAAAGCCTTGGGGAAATATAGCAGTGTGTTTTTCATCGGCATCGGTGGCATCGGGATGAGTGCACTGGCTCGCTTTTTCCATGGCTCGGGGTTTCGTGTGGCCGGTTATGACCGTGTATCCGGCCCTTTGATCGAAACCCTCCTGACCGAGGGGATTGAAGTTCTCTTTGATGAGAGCATTGCTGTTATTCCGGAAGCGTTTACCAATCCATTGCTGGGTAGGAATCCGACTGTGTAATCTTTGATTCACTGTTCGGTAGTTCACTTCTAATGGTGGGGCCTGTTCTGGTGTCTGGATCACGGTTGAGCGATCGCCGTCAGAGTTGGTCATGATAGACTTCTAGGGAGAGATTTAACCTGCCCGGACCCTTGCAATGACCGCCAATCCCGACGATCGCCCTCAATCTTCTTCCTCAACGCCCTGGTGGCGATCGCAGGGGGAAAATATCCGCCTGATTCTGATTGCCCTCGTTATCGCCTTACTGCTGCGAACCTTTGTCGCGGAACCTCGCTATATTCCCTCTGATTCGATGTTGCCGACCTTAGAACAAGGCGATCGCCTC
Source organism: Sodalinema sp. (assembly GCF_046483825.1). Lineage (NCBI taxonomy): Bacteria > Bacillati > Cyanobacteriota > Cyanophyceae > Oscillatoriales > Oscillatoriaceae > Sodalinema > Sodalinema sp. The sequence goes on along the minus strand of NZ_JAWOCL010000023.1, from coordinate 16,143 downwards.
CTCATCGAGAAAGTCTCCTATCATTTTCAACCGCCACAACGAGGAGACGTAATTGTTTTTAGTCCCCCAGTCCAGCTTCAGCGACAGGGGTATCAAACGAATCAGGCTTTTATTAAACGAGTGGTGGCTCGTGCCGGTGATACTGTACGGGTTGCCAATGGACGAGTGTATCTCAACGGAGAACCGCAAGTCGAACCCTATATCGCTGAACTGCCCCGATACCAATGGGGGCCAGCCACAGTTCCCCCCGATCGCCTCATGGTCATGGGAGACAACCGCAATAATAGCAATGACTCCCATATTTGGGGCTTTTTACCCGTTGAGAATGTGATCGGGCGGGCAGCGATTCGCTTTTGGCCCTTTGATCGGGTTGGAGGAATCGAGGGAAAATAGGCAAGAGGCAAAAGAAGGGAACAGGGAACACCGGAACTGGGAACAGGGGGAGAAGAGAATAGGGAATAGGGAACAGGCAAGCTAGCAATAGGCGTGGCCTCTTTATTGTTCTTCCCGTTTTAGACGTTTATTGATTTGGGCGATCGCCCCAGTTAATAACGCTCCCCCCATTAGAAGGCCAATCGCAGGGGTGAACACCGGTTCCCAGAGGCGATACCAGAGATCTAAGCCTAGAGAGAGTCCGGTTCCTCGGCCGACGACGGCTAGGGCTAACCAGAGTAAACTTGCCAAAACAAAAAAGAAGTTCACCACTAAGAGGGTGTTGAGCCAGTTTAAGAGGGTTTGCATCGGGTTAAAAAAGAGACGATAATGGACAATCGAGGTAGGACGTGAGCGCGGGCTGAATCGGGATACCCCTAGACGTCGAGTTTTTGGCGTATTGCTCGTCCTAACTTATGTGACCAAAAACAGCTAAATTTAATAGCGAACCCGAGGGTCAATCCAGGCATTGAGGATATCAATGAGGATACTCATCCCGACCACGATCGCCCCAAAGAAGACCACCAAACCTTGAACCGTGGGATAATCTCGGGCGGAGATGGCTTCATAGAGACGACTGGCTAAGCCGGGCCAAGAAAAGGTCACTTCCGTGAGAATGGCCCCACTCAGGAGGGCGGCGAAGGTTAAGCCTAAGATGGAAATGGTGGGAATTAGGGCATTTTTGAGGGCGTGGCTGACCAAAATACGCCGTTCAGGGACACCTCTGGCCCGGGCGGCTTCGACATAATCACTTTTGAGAGTTTGTTTAAGATTCACCCGTACAACCCGTTCAAAGATACCACTGAGGAGAATCCCTAACGTGAGGCTGGGGAGAGCGAGATGGTACAACGCCGCAAAAAACTGTTGCGGATTTAGCGTCAAGAGGCTATCGAGGAGATAGAGGCCCGTGATTGAGGTGGGGGTGGGAACGCCGAGGGGGAAACGGGTTCCCAGGGGAAACCAGCCGAGTTGTACGGCAAAAATCAGTTGTAAGACCATTCCCATCCAGAAAACGGGGACCGAGTAGGTCAAGATACCAAACAGCCGTCCACCGGCATCCCAGGCACTGTTGGGGCGTGAAGCGGCTAGCATTCCGACGCTAAAGCCAACGAGAATCGCCACGAGCATACTGGCGATGGCCAACTCGGCCGTGGCGGGGAAAAAGTCCCGGATAATCTCCCAAACCGAGAGGCCGCGACGGGCGGCGGATTCTCCTAAATCGAGACGCAGGAGGGAGCCGAGATAGCTAAAATACTGTTGCCATAATGACCCAGACAGTCCTAACTGCGATCGCAACTCCTCCTTAAAGGCTTCCGGGGCTCGGGGGCCAAGAATCGCGTCAACGGGATCTCCGGGAGTCGCTCGCATCAGCAGGAACACGCCGGTGGCGATTGTCCATAGCATCAGTGGGGCCAACAGAAGTCGCGTGACAACGTAGGCTTGCAGGGCATGAGAACGGGACACAACAATTTCGGGTGGAGGAACAATCGCAAATCGTCTCCTATCTTACAATCGAATTGAGCCGAAGTGATATCTTGTGCAGGTATTGGAGAGGCTTTGATGTTGGGCTAGGCTAAAATTCATGCAGCCAGGAGCTAAGGTTCTAGGATCACACTGTAACCTACAGGGTTAAGCGTGATTCACTACCCCAATTTTTGGGCGAGGGCTTCGAGTCAAGGATGTTTGAGTTTATTCTTGGAGGGATTTCGTTAAACTTTGAGTACGGGAGCTATCGTACCGTCTACCGGTTTCGCGTCTTGATGTTTTTTGGGAGATCCCCCTACTGCTGACTCACCATGACTGACTATCAATCAATGTCTGTTTCCTCATCTGTGCAAACCTTAGAACGCCCTTGTGTCGATCGCGTGTTTGAACGCATGAGTGAAGCGGTTTGGACAATCGACGCATCTTCTGGGAAAATCCTCTATCTCAATCCCTCTGCTGAACGGCTTTATGGGCGATCGCTGTCGCAATTTGAGGAGAGTGGCCAGGGTTGGTTTGAGCAGCTTGATGAAGGCGATCGCGATCGCCTTCGTTATATCACCGCCAGCCTAGAACAAACCGATGAAACAGCAGATTTGGTGCTGGAGTATCGTATTCGTCGCTGGGATGGGGAGTTCCGCTGGGTATCGAGTCAAATTTGGCAAGTGGCTACGGAACGAGGGCTACGATTACAGGGAATTAGTACCGATTTAACGGAATATCGTCAAATTCAGCAGAAAAAACTTCAGTTTGAAAAGTTGGCGGCGAACCTCCCTGGGGTCATTTATCAATATATTTTGAATCCCGATGGCTCTTCAGCATTTACATATATGAGCCCCGGCGCGCGTAAACTGTATGAACTCGATCCTGAGCAAGTGAAAGAGGATGCTAGCCCAATTTGGGATCGGGTACATCCTGAGGATCTGGCTGAGTTTCAAACCGCCATTGGCAGATCGGCTCAGGAGTTGACGCTCTGGAAGCATGAATGGCGACAATATACCGTATCGGGACAACTCAAATGGCTTTCGGCAATTTCTCAGCCAGAACGTCGCAGTAGTGGCGAAATTATTTGGGATGGGATTTTATTTGATATTACTGAACAAAAGCAGATTGAAGCCGAGCGCGATCGCTTTTTTGATTGTGCTTTGGATTTATTTTGTATCATCAGCTTTGATGGTTACTTTAAACGCCTGAATCCAGCCTGGACAAATCTACTGGAATATGGTATTAACGAACTCAAATCACGGCCTGTTTTAGACTTTATTCACCCCGATGATCTCGAAGAGAGTCAAACTCAAATGCTGAGTGTTCTCAAGGGGGAGAATATCTTTGGCTTTGAAAATCGCTTCCGAACAAAATCGGGTTTGTACCGATGGTTATCTTGGACGGTTGTCTCGTTTCCTGATGAGGGTATGATGTATGCGATCGCCCGAGATATTAGTGATCTCAAACAGGCTCAACTCGAACGAGAACGATTGATTGCCATTATTGATGCCTCACCAGATATTATCAGTAGTGCTGACTTAGAGGGCAAGATCACCTATTTTAACTGTGGTGGACGCAAAACATTAGGACTAGACCTTAATGAAGATGTTTCTGTTTATCACATCGAAGATTTTTTAACCCCAGACTTTGTAGAAGAGTGTCAAAACTGGGTGATTCCCCAAGCGTTACAACAGGGATCTTGGCAAGGACTGTCTAAAATACGTCGCCGCGACGGAACCCTAATTCCGACCTCGCAGCTTATTATTGCTCACCCAGAAACGCCGGACTCTGATGCGTATTTGTCCACTATTATTCGAGACATTTCTGATGTCCAAGATATTGAGCAACAACTACGACAAAAAGAGGAATTTTTACGAACAATTTACGAGAATCAAGGTAACATTGTTTTTGTGATTGATGTCGGCGATGATGGGACTTTTCGATTTGCCGGTTGGAATGGATTTGCTGAGCGAATAATGGGGATTCCTTCGGAGGATATTTCTGGAAAAACGCCCCAAGAAGTCTTTGGCGACGAAACCGGTGAATTGTTTTTAACAAATTATCGAAACTGTATTGCAGCCGGGAAAACGATTACCTATGAGGAAACCTTTACACACCAAGAACGACGAGTTTGGTGTCAGGTGGTTTTAACTCCGTTATTTGATGGAAAAGGAACCATTGAGCGGCTCATTGGCACTTCAACGGATATTACCGAACGCAAAGAAGTTGAACTCGCTCTGCAAGCTTCAGAAGCCAAATTCCGTTCATTAGCCCAGCAAGAAAAACTGGTCAATCGCCTGGCGCAACAAATTCGACAATCCCTCGATCCCAAGCGAATTTTAGAGACGACGGTACGAGAATTATATGTTTTATTAGGGGTCGATCGCTGTTATTTTCTCTGGCATCATCCCCAGGCCCCAGAGTCAGAATTGAAGCTAGCCGCTGAGGCGAAACGGGATGAATTACCGAATCGTTTAGATGAGTATCCCAGAATCTTTGCTGGGTTGTTAACGACGCTGTTGCAAGCCGGGGAGATGGTGCGAATTGATGATATTGCCGAGATTGAGGATAACGCCTTACGGGAGGGACTGCAACGATTTGGTTATGAGTCGTTACTCTTGTTCCCGATTGAAACTGGACAAGCGAATGTGGGAACCTTGGCTTGTACCCGAGAAGTTAGCCCTCAACCCTGGTGCGATCGCGATATTGAGTTAATCCGTGTCGTTTGCGATCGTCTAGCGATCGCCATTCAGCAAGCATTACTCTACCAACAATCCCGTGAAGCTGAACACCAGGCGAAGGCCAAAACCCTAGAACTCGAAACCACCCTGCGTCAGTTACAAACGACTCAAGCTCAACTGATTCAAGCCGAAAAAATGTCGAGTTTGGGGCAATTAGTGGCTGGCGTTGCCCATGAAATCAACAATCCCATTAGTTTTGTCTTCGGCAACCTAGTTCATGCTAAGCAGTATAACCAGGATTTACTGGATCTATTGCAGTTATATCGAGAAACGTATCCCGAGCCAACGGTTGAGATTGAGGAGTTCAGTGCGGCCATTGATTTAGAGTATCTCATCGAGGATATCCCCAATCTATTTAACTCCATCGAGACGGGGGCGGTGCGGATTCAGGAGATTGTGCGATCGCTACGAACCTTCTCACGACTCGATGAATCAGACGTTAAGGCGATTGATTTACATGAGAGTCTCGACAGTACCCTAACCATTCTCGGGAGTCGCTTACGGGCCGATGATCGCCGTCGGGAGATTCAAGTGATTCGTCAGTATGGGGAGTTACCGGCTGTCAACTGCTACGCGGGCCAACTCAATCAGGTGTTTATGAATCTGATCGCCAACGCCATTGACGCCGTTGAGGCCCGTTGTCTCGAACACCCCGATGGGGAACCGGGAAAAATTGAGGTGATCACACGATTAACCCCTCAGCAACGGGTACAGATTCAGATTCGTGACAATGGAACTGGGATGGACGCTGAGATTTGCGATCGCATTTTTGACCCCTTCTACACCACTAAACCCGTCGGGAAGGGGACTGGCCTGGGGTTATCGATTAGTTATCAGATTGTCGTCGAACGCCACGGCGGAACCCTCATTTGTGAATCGACCCCCGGCTGTGGTAGTACCTTTACGGTGCAGATTCCCTATCATTGCACCTTGTCAGCCTCAATTAAACCCTCACGAGCTTAAATTTATGGCGTTTTTAGGTGGTCTCACATCCAGTTTAAGCCTGGTTTGTCTTCTGGGCAGTCTCGGAGGGCTGATAACTGAGCCAGGGGGGGCGATGGCCCAGAACTCTCCCGCCAATTCGTCCCCTGGCCAGAACGTTCCGGCTCGTCAACGGGGAATGGTGGTGTCCGCTCATCCTCTGGCTAGTGAGGCGGGGGTGGCCATGTTCGAGCAGGGGGGGAATGCGGTTGATGCGGCGGTCGCGAGTACCTTTGCTATTTCTGTGGTGGAACCCTTTTCTGCCGGAATTGGTGGCGGTGGTTTTTTGTTGCTGTATGATGCGGCGATGGGGGAGGTTCGCAGTCTCGATTTTCGTGAACGAGCGCCCCAGGCGGCCACAGAGACGATGTATCTCGATGAGTCGGGAGAACCGCAATCTCGGGCCAGTTTAGATGGCCATCAGGCCGTTGGGGTTCCGGGTACGGTGGCGGGGTTATATGAGGTGCATCAACGCTATGGGAATTTACCTTGGCAAACGGTGATTGAGCCGGCTCTCAGGTTGGCGGAGGAGGGGGTTACGGTGCATCAGCGGTTCGTTGATGCTGTCGAACGCCGGCAAGAGGTGTTATTGGCGAATCCGGCGGCTAGAGAGGTGTTTACGCGAGAGGGAGCGTTTTATCAAGTTGGGGACCATTGGCGACAGCCTCAGTTGGCTGAAACGTTGCGGCGTTTGGCCGAGGATCCTGGGGATTTTTATGAGGGGGAGATTGCTGAGGCGATCGCGGCGGATATGGCGGCGTTCGGGGGGTTGGTGACGCGAGACGATTTGGCGGACTATGAGCCGATTTGGCGAGATCCGCTCTGTGGGGCGTTTCGTGAGTTTGAGGTCTGTGCGATGGGGCCGCCGTCGTCGGGTGGGGTGCATCTGTTGCAGATTCTGAATTTGATTGGCGATCGCCCTCTGGAGGCGCCTCAGCCAAATCACCCGGATACGGTGCATTTTTTGGCTGAGGCGATGCGGATTGCGTATGCTGATCGCGCTGAGTATTTGGGAGATCCCGATTTTGTGGAGGTTCCGGTTGAGGCGTTAACCAGTGTGGCTTACGCTCAGTATCGTCGGCCGCAAATTGATGAGGAACAGGCCACTCCCTCGACTGAGGTGACGGCGGTGGCGGCTTCGCAATTGAGGAATTTGAGGGAGTCGGCGGAAACCAGTCATTTGACGGTGGTGGATGGCGATCGCAATGCGGTCAGTTTGACGTTTACCGTCAATGGTGGTTTTGGGGCCGGGGTGGTGGCTGAAGGAACGGGGATTTTGCTCAATAATGAGATGGATGATTTTGCGATCGCTCCTGGGGTGGCGAATTTGTATGGTTTGGTGGGAGGCCAGGCTAATGCGATCGCTCCTGGGAAAACGCCGCTATCGAGTATGACGCCGACGATTGTGCTAGAGGAGGGTCAGTTACGGTTGGCGTTGGGGTCTCCGGGGGGAAGTACGATTATTACGACGGTGTTGCAAGTGCTGTTGAATGTGTTGCTGTATGAGTTGGATGTGGCGGCGGCGATCGCGGCCCCGCGTTTTCACCATCAATGGTTACCGGATCGCCTGATTCTGCAAGAGGCGGGGTTTGCTCCTGAGACGGTGGAGAATTTACGTCAGCGGGGCCATGAGATCGAACAATGGCAGGGTTGGGGGAATGCCAATGCTATTGTGGTACGGCCAGATCAGACGCTGGCTGGTGCGGCGGATCCACGAGGGGACGGCGCTGCGCTAGGCTGGTAGGGCGAGTTTTCCTGCCCTGCTTTTTATGCCCACTGAACTGATTACTTTGATTGCTGCTTTGGTTTTGGCTTGGTTGGTGTTTACCTGGCTGATTCGTGTTATTCAGACGACTTTGTCGACGGCCTTGTCGGTGGCGGCGATCGTGTTGTTGTTACAACTGGTGTTTGGGATCGATCCCACGGCACTCTGGCAGGAAGTTCAACGGGTTGGGGATTTGCTTCTTGAGGGGTTTGAAAATCTTTGGAGGCCCGAGTGAAGCGGGCGGCGATCGCCCATCGGGGCTGTTTTTTTCTCTCGTCGCCATTATCATATTTTTCTGAATAATTTGGTTTTCTGCAACAATTTATTACATTTCTCAGCTATCAATGGCAGGAGGGGGGATGATGGGGAGAATCAGACCCGTTGAGTCGAGAAGGGACAAGGGTTTGATAGAATCATAAAACTCTCATTTTTGGCGATCGCCTGTAACCATCGCCGTTCAATCAGGCTCAGCCGCAGTTTCCTTTGAAGTTTTCCAAAGGGTGCAGGTCTGCGGTATCCTCATGACGGTGGAGTGAGACCACCGCCAATCCTGCTAGATTGACGCACAGCATCTGAATTTATCGACAAGAAATAAGAATAACCATGAGATATCGTGCTTTAGTTGCCCTACTCCTCGCAATGTGCGTTGGGTTCCTAACCGCTTGCAGCGAAGAACCCATCAGCCTATTAAGCGATGAAACCTACACCTACGATCAGATTAGAAACACCGGACTGGCGAATAGTTGTCCGCAGCTTCCTGAAACGGCTCGGGGGTCGTTTGACCTGGACAGCGAAACGGACTACATTCTGACGGATTTATGCCTGGAACCGACGGGCTATTTTGTGAAAGAAGAGTCGACCAACAAGCGCGAAGAAGCGAAGTTCATCGGTGCCAAAGCCTTGACTCGTTATACCTCATCTCTCGACCAAGTGACGGGAGATTTGAGCCTCGACAGCAATGGGGTTTTAACCTTTGAAGAGCAGTCTGGGATTGATTTCCAAGCCATTACCGTTCAACTTCCGGGTGGTGAGCAAGTTCCCATGCTCTTCACCATTAAGAAACTGGTGGCGACCACTCCTGAAGGACAAACCGGAATCAGTACTTCAACCGATTTAACCGGAGATTACATTGTTCCTTCCTACCGTGGTGCGTCCTTCCTCGATCCGAAAGGTCGCGGTCAAGCGACGGGTTATGACAATGCGGTTGCGCTACCGGCGGCGGCAGATGATGAAGAAATCATGCGGGAAAACGTCAAAGAAACGCCGGTGTTAGACGGGAATATGTCGCTGCAAGTCTCGAAAGTCAACAGTGAAACTGGAGAGATTGCCGGTATTTTTGAGGCCATCCAAGCTTCAGATACGGATTTGGGATCGAAGGCGCCCGTTGATGTGAAAATTCGCGGTCTGTTCTACGGTCGGGTCGAACCCAAAGCCTAGGCTTGCTTCAGCTTAGTGGGTTCGGTTAACCGTTGATGTTAGCCATTTGGGGACTGTCCAAGTTTAGACATTGGGCAGTCTTTCTTTTTTGTGGTTTTGGTCTAGGGATGGCGGGCAAGGACGGTCAGATGTATTGGTACGATGGAGCGGTTTATTCGGGGGAAAGGCTTGAGCTGACGGTGACGGAACCGGGGCTATTGTATGGGGCGACGACGTTTACAACGCTGCGAGTTTATGGGCAGAACTTGAACGACCCCAGAAGTCATTGGCCAGGTCATTTGCGGCGGTTGGGGGCGGCGGTGGCCGAGTTTGACTGGGTCACTCCGAATTGGCAACGGCTAGAGACGGGAGCGCAACTGATGGCGCAGCCGTTCCCGGTTTTGCGGCTGACGCTGTTTGCGGATGGCCGGGAGTTGATTACGGGACGAGCGTTACCTGGGGATTTGCGGCAACGACAGGAGGAGGGGATTGTGGCGTGGTTGGCTGAGGGGGTTGGGTTGTCTCGCAGTCTGCCACATCGGAAGACGGGGAATTATTTGGCCCCCTGGTTGGCGTTGCAACAGGCTCGCAAGTTGGGGGCGTTGGAAGCGATTTTGGTCAATGAGAGGGGGGAATGGCTCGAAACCAGTACCGGAACGCTCTGGGGTTGGCGTGAGGGACAATGGTGGACGCCACCCCTGGCGGCGGGGATTTTGCCGGGGTTGGTGCGATCGCAGATTCTCGACGCTGCCAGCCGTCAAGGCCTCAGGATTGGTCTGGCTCCTTGGTTACCCACTCAGGTCTGGGAGTTTGAGGCGCTGGCCTATAGTAATGCGGTGGTGGAGGTGGTGCCGATTCGTCAGGTGCTGCGATCCATCCCCGCACAGCCGATGGAAAGACAACGTTATGATGGAGGACAGGCGGCGATCGCCGAGTTGCGATCGCTCCTACAATCGCGCCGATTCCCCTAACTCATCAGCATTACGGCGACTGACTCATGGCCAATTGAGGGCAACTTTGCACGATCGGGCGGCTTTAGGTTAATATAAGTTAACACAAGGTCTCATAAAATCTCAGATTCGAGCATCATTACAGAAATTATCAAAGATAGGAGGATTACTCCCGGTGAATAAACGGTGGAGAAATACAGGGCTATACGTACTACTGGCGATCGTTGTCATTGCCTTAGGGACGACGTTCTTTGATCAACAGCCCCAAGCTCAACAAACCGCTAAATATAGTGAGTTTATCCGCGCCGTTGAAAACGGCAAAGTCGAAGGAACCGTGGCCATCAGTGCCGATCGCAGCGAAGCGACCTACACGAATCCAGACGGTAGCGGTAAAGTGGTCGTCAACTTACCCAATGACCCGGAACTGATTGATATCCTCACGGAAAACAATCTCGATGTGCGGGTTCAACCTCAGAGTGATGATGGTGTCTGGTTCCGCGCTCTCAGTAGCCTCTTCTTCCCCATCTTGCTGCTGGTGGGCTTATTCTTCCTGTTGCGCCGCGCCCAGTCGGGTCCCGGTAGCCAGGCGATGAACTTTGGTAAATCCAAAGCGCGGGTCCAAATGGAACCGCAAACCCAAGTCACCTTTGGCGATGTGGCTGGGATTGAACAAGCCAAACTCGAACTCACGGAGGTTGTGGACTTCCTGAAAAACGCCGATCGCTTCACGGCGATTGGTGCGAAAATCCCTAAAGGCGTCTTACTGGTTGGACCTCCGGGAACGGGTAAAACCCTCTTAGCTCGCGCCGTCGCTGGTGAAGCTGGGGTTCCCTTCTTCTCGATTTCGGGGTCTGAGTTTGTGGAAATGTTCGTTGGGGTGGGTGCGTCTCGTGTCCGTGACCTCTTTGAACAGGCCAAACAAAACGCCCCTTGTATTGTCTTTATCGATGAGATTGATGCCGTCGGTCGCCAACGGGGTGCTGGTTTAGGCGGCGGTAATGATGAACGGGAACAAACCCTGAACCAGTTGCTGACCGAGATGGACGGCTTCGAGGGCAATACGGGCATCATTATTATTGCAGCAACCAACCGTCCTGATGTCTTGGATGCGGCGCTGTTGCGTCCGGGTCGTTTTGACCGTCAGGTGGTGGTTGACCGTCCTGATTACTCGGGTCGTTTCGAGATTCTCAATGTTCACGCTCGCGGTAAAACGCTGGCCAAGGATGTGGACTTGGAGAAAATTGCCCGTCGGACTCCTGGTTTTACGGGGGCTGATTTGTCGAACTTGCTCAATGAGGCGGCTATTTTGGCGGCTCGTCGCAATTTGACGGAAATCTCGATGGATGAGGTCAATGATGCGATTGACCGGGTTCTCGCTGGACCGGAGAAGAAAGACCGGGTGATGAGCGAGAAACGCAAGAATTTGGTGGCGTATCATGAGGCCGGTCACGCTCTGGTGGGGGCGTTGATGCCTGATTATGACCCGGTTCAGAAGATTAGCATCATCCCTCGGGGTGCGGCGGGGGGCTTGACTTGGTTTACTCCGAGTGAAGACCGTATGGATTCTGGGTTGTATTCCCGCTCCTATCTGCAAAATCAGATGGCGGTGGCTCTCGGGGGTCGTCTGGCTGAGGAGATTATCTTCGGTGAGGAGGAAGTGACCACGGGTGCGTCTAATGATTTGCAACAGGTGGCTCGGGTGGCTCGTCAGATGGTGATGCGCTTCGGGATGAGCGATCGCCTCGGACCGGTGGCTCTGGGAAGTCAGCAGGGTAATATGTTCCTCGGTCGCGATATTTCCTCGGAACGCAATTTCTCGGAAGAGACGGCGGCGGCTATTGATGAGGAAGTCAGTAAGCTTGTTGATGAGGCTTATAGCCGCGCCAAACAGGTGTTGACGGAGAATCGCTTGGTGTTAGACCAGTTGGCGAAGATGCTGGTTGAGCGTGAAACTGTTGATGCTGAGGAACTGCAAGAGCTACTCTCGGGTAGTGATGTGAAGATGGCGGCGATCGCCTAGTCTTCCTGAACTGGCTCACTGATTAGCACGATAAAACCCCAGTCACAACGACTGGGGTTTTTTTAGTCGCGATTGGCGCTAAAATATTTTGTTGCAGGTTGGATGTTTAGCTTTAACTAATCCTAGCCAAGCCCCTCCCGCCTTTCCATTGAGTATTCATTTGAAGCCTAACTTCACTATAGCATCAATCCCCCAAAATGACCCAAAACTCGTCTAACCTGTAGTAAAACTTAACCGCAATTTATGTAACAAAATTGTAAACGGTAATCCTGGTTGTACTATTTTAAAAAGTTAAGTCAAACTAAATATACAGCTTAACAAAAGTAGAAAAGTAGGGGCGAAAAATTTTTCGCCCCGGAGCGAAAATTTTTTCGCTCATCCCGACGGCATCAAGCCGCCAACGACAAAACACTCATGGACTTGCACCAATGCATCTAAGCGAAATCACCCATCCGAATCAACTCAAAGGGCTATCGATTCACCAACTCGAAGAAATCGCCCGTCAAATCCGGGAGAAGCACCTGCAAACGATTGCGGCCAGTGGGGGTCACCTAGGTCCCGGTTTGGGGGTTGTGGAATTGACCTTGGGACTCTACCAAACCCTAGACCTAGACCGCGATAAAGTGGCTTGGGATGTGGGACATCAGGCCTATCCTCATAAGCTGATTACGGGCCGTTATAACGATTTTCATACCCTGCGGCAGAAAGAGGGGGTGGCGGGCTATCTCAAACGGAGTGAGAACCCCTTTGACCATTTTGGGGCCGGTCACGCTTCCACCAGTATCTCGGCGGCGTTGGGGATGGCCCTGGCGCGAGATGCCCAGGGAGAGGATTATAAATGTGTGGCGGTGATTGGCGATGGGGCGTTAACGGGGGGGATGTCCTTGGAAGCCATTAACCATGCGGGCCATCTGCCGGATACCAATCTCCTGGTGGTCCTCAATGATAACGAGATGTCGATTTCTCCCAATGTGGGGGCGATTCCTCGCTATCTCAATAAGATGCGCCTCAGTGACCCGGTTCAGTTCCTCACCGATAACCTCGAAGAACAGTTTAAGCATTTACCCTTCTTTGGGGAAACCTTTACCCCGGAGATGGAACGAGTCAAAGAGGGGATGAAACGGTTGGCGATTCCCAAGGTGGGGGCGGTGTTCGAGGAACTCGGCTTCACCTATATGGGACCCGTGGACGGTCATAACTTAGAGGAGTTGATTGAGTCGTTTAATAAGGCTCATCATATTAAGGGACCGGTTCTGGTTCATGTGGCGACGGTGAAAGGGAAGGGTTATGCGATCGCCGAGAACGACCAAGTGGGCTATCATGCTCAAAAGCCCTTCGACTTGGCCACGGGGAAAGCCTACCCCTCCAAGAAACCCACGCCCCCGAGTTACTCCAAAGTCTTCGCCCAAACCCTGATTACCCTGGCCGAAGAGAATCCCAAGATTTTGGGCATTACCGCCGCCATGGCCACGGGAACGGGGTTAGATAAACTCCAGGCCAAGTTACCCAAACAATATATTGACGTGGGTATTGCCGAACAGCACGCCGTGACCTTAGCGGCGGGGTTAGCCTGTGAGGGAATGCGTCCGGTGGTGGCCATTTACTCGACCTTCTTGCAGCGGGGCTATGACCAAATCATCCATGATGTCTGCATTCAGAAATTACCCGTCTTCTTCTGTTTAGACCGGGCTGGGATTGTCGGGGCTGATGGTCCGACTCACCAGGGACTGTATGATATCGCCTATCTGCGCTGTATCCCCAATATGACGATTATGGCGCCGAAGGATGAGGCGGAGATGCAGCAGATGTTGGTGACGGGGGTTGAACATACCTCGGGACCGATTGCCATGCGCTATCCTCGCGGTAGTGGCTACGGTGCGCCTTTGATGGAAGAAGGCTGGGAAGCGTTGCCGATTGGTAAGGGTGAGGTTCTCCGCAGTGGTGATGATGTGTTGCTAGTCGGCTATGGAACCATGGTCTATCCGGCGATGCAGGTGGCGGAAATTCTCAGTGAACATGGGATTGAGGCCACGGTGGTGAACGCCCGCTTTGTCAAGCCGTTGGATATTGAGTTGATTGGGCCGTTGGCTGAACGGATTGGTAAGGTGGTCACGCTGGAGGAAGGCTGCATTATGGGCGGCTTTGGTTCGGCGGTGGTTGAGGGCCTGATGGATGCCGATGTGGTGGTTCCGGTGAAGCGGTTGGGGGTTCCTGACCAACTGGTGGACCATGCACAACCCAATGAGTCGAAGGCGGATTTGGGCTTGATGCCGTCCCAGATGGCGGAGACGATTCGCAAGTCCTTCTTTGCCGAGTCTAAGTCAAGGTTGGCGGTGTAGAGTTGGAGTCCCCCCATCGGTGTCGGGTGATGCGGGTGGGGGGATTGGGGGGATTCCTCAATTTTTCAGGACCTTGGGTTGACAGGAAAGTTTTTAAGGACTGATGAAGATTAAATACGATTCCGACGTGGATATCATTCGGATTACCCTTAAAGATGCAGAGATTGAAGACAGTGATGAGGAAATTCCCGGCATTATCTTAGATTTTGATTCTAGTCAAAATGTTATCGGGATTGAGATTCTTCAGGCTTCCCAACGGATTGATAATCCACAGGCTATTGAATATATGATTGCTCAAAGAAAACCTTAGTGTATGCCACAGATGGCCGTAGGGGCAATCCCTTGTGGTTGCCCTCCTCCAGCGTTCATGTATAGCCCTCATCATGCTAACCTCAAGCTGGAAGAAGCCGAGTAAATAAGGATTCGAGTTCCCGCTGTCTCTCGACATCAACCCGTTGCCACTCTCGGATGGTATTCAAATCTCGATTGACCTGGGCTAATTCTAATAACTCTGAGTCAACTTTATAGTGTTTTTCTTGAACTAACCAAGTCAAAATATCCGACAAATGCCAAATTGAGGGAGTTCCTTTGTAAACGGGATTGGGGGAGTTTGCTCCGCCTGTCATCAAGAGATTGCGGATATTTTGCCGCGTGCATCCGAGGCGCTTGGCTACATCTGTTATGCTAGTTAAATCGGGGCTAACTTCTATCAATTTGGCTTCAGGAATGGCTCGTTTTACATCTGCGATCGCACTATACACCGCCTCCGCTGCTGAAGACGCATCACGGGTAAAGTTCAAGGCAATTTTCCCGAATCTTCCCACACCAACTAAGGCATCATCAAACCCATTCATTTGCAAAACATCAACGTAATGGCTCGGATGCGGTTCTGTGTCGGGGAGGTTAAAGGTTACTGTAAAATCATAGTTGGGCATTTGAGTTTAAGGAGGGGTTGGGGTTGACGAATGCGGCTTTGCGTCGGATGTGACGTAATCAATCGAACGAGTTTGCAACTTCATAAATCAGAAAAAATCAAGAGTCGAAACCACATGACGATTTTTTGCTCATATATTTATGTAAAAGTGAGTGATGAATTTTCGGTTTTCAAACCATGCCGTAGAGGAGATGGAAAAACGAAAGATTCCCATGTCTTTTGTAGAAGCGGTCTTAGAAAATCCAGAACAAACGGTTCAGCAAAGTGAGGTCATTACAATTTATCAGTCTCAATGCGATTTTGGTACAGGAAAACCTTATTTATTGCGTGTTTTTATCAATACCCAAGTTGAACCTGCTGTTGTTGTAACTGTTTATCGAACCAGTCAAATTAGAAAACATTGGAGAAACTGATGAAAATTAAATACGATGCCGACGTGGATATCATTCGGATTACCCTTAAAGATGCAGAGATTGAAGACAGTGATGAGGAAATTCCCGGCATTATCTTAGATTTTGATTCTAGTCAAAATGTTATCGGGATTGAGATTCTTCAGGCTTCCCAACGGATTGATAATCCACAGGCTATTGAATATATGGTTGCCCAGGACAAACCCTAGACTGGGATGGTAATAGGTGAAGATTTAGCTAGAGTGCTAAAATCTCGTCATGGTTAACTGATGTATCAGAATATCCACTCCCGGTTTTGGCTGGCTGAATTCGTAAAACGCGAGAGGTTCGACCACTGGGGTTCTCTTTTTGTTGGAGAATTTCTTCGATTAGGTCGGAGACACTTTCATCAGGATGCTCTTGTAAATAGTGCTCAAGTCGGTTGGCAAGTGTGTCTGAAAGGATAATAGAGCGTTCCATAGGAGGCTGTTCTTAAACGACACTTAATTTTAGTCCATGAGGGTCTAGCTGATGACTCCCACATTGTCGAGTGACAATCAACCGGATGATGGGTGGGGCCTCTCAATCCAGTATCACTCCCCTGAGGATGAATTGAGGCTTTGTGGAGAGGTGATGGGTTCCCGAAACCGGGTACGCGACTCTAGGGAGGAGGTCAGGAGGATGACAATTAGGACGATGACCCAAAGGC
>NZ_JAWOCL010000279.1:0-11295 GCF_046483825.1 Sodalinema sp. | reverse complement strand
TGGCAAGCTTAAGTACCTCGCTTCCATCCGATATTGATATTGGGGTTATCACCTCTGAGCTAAGAATGTGAAAATTTAAAATATCCAATGCTGAACGGGGTGGAAGTTAGGAGAGGGCGATCGCCCCCAACCCCAACTTCCACCTCAACCCCGTTCCCTTACGCCGACTTAGCCAGAACCTCCTCAGCCAGAGGAAAGCCCAACTCCTCCCGTTGCTTGAGATACAAATGAGCCACCCGGCGGGCTAAATTACGAATCCGACCAATATAACGAGTCCGTTCCGTCACCGAAATCACCCCTCGGGCATCCAGGAGATTGAAGGTATGAGAGCATTTGAGGACATAATCGAGACTGGGGGCCACTAACCCTCGCTGCGTCAGTTGTTCGGCTTCCTGTTCGTATAACCCAAACAGGGTAAACAACATCTCCGGGTTGGAGGCTTCAAAGTTATAGGTACATTGTTCAATCTCCCCTTGTAGATGAACATCCCCATAACTAAGGTTGTCCGCCCATTGAATCTCGGTGAAGGCCTCGACTTCTTGCAGATACATGGCCAGACGTTCTAAGCCATAGGTAATCTCAATCGCAACGGGTTTGCAGTCAATGCCGCCACATTGTTGGAAATAGGTAAATTGGGTAATTTCCATCCCATCTAACCAGACTTCCCAACCCACGCCCCAGGCCCCCAGCGTCGGGGACTCCCAGTTATCTTCCACGAAGCGGATATCACGGTCTTCGGGGCGAATCCCTAAGGCCCGCAGGGAATCCAGATAGAGGTCTTGGATATTGTCTGGGGAGGGTTTGATGAGGACTTGGTACTGATAATAATGTTGATAGCGGTTGGGATTTTCCCCATAGCGGCCGTCTGTGGGGCGGCGACAGGGTTCGACATAGCCCACCGCCCAGGGTTCGGGACCGATCGCCCGGAGGAAGGTATGAGGGTTCATGGTTCCGGCCCCCTTTTCCGTGTCGTAGGGTTGGGCGATCGCACAGCCGCGATCGCTCCAAAACTGGTGTAGGGTCAGGATCAGGTTTTGAAAGTTCATCGCTACGGGGGTTACAAATCAACGTCATCTATTGTGGCCTGTTGTGACCCCCTTTCGGCAAGGAATTAGCGGTTGAGTTGATTTAACCAAGTCCGCAAGTCCTCTAAACGGCTGAACCTCGTGACAGAAGCCTCTAAAAGCTCATCGATTTCGCCCTCTGACAAGCCCTCAATCTGTTGACGCAGATCCGGGGGAATCTCTCCCAGGCGGCGAGAGAGTTGCCGCATCACGACCTGTGTTTGTCCCTGTTGCAGTCCCTGTTGCAGTCCTTCTTTTAAAATTTCCTGATACCAGGGCGATTCTCTTAATACCACCATATCCCACCTCATGATTTGTCGAACAAGATCCGATTCCAGAACAAAGGAGGCGAAAAACGAGAGGAGGGGTTCGAGTTCCCGTAACTGTTGATCCTCTCTCAACGCTCCCACCGCTTGTCGAATCACATCCGCTTGGTTTCCTCCCCGCAACACCGGCACAAAGGGAAGTAGGGCCGAAAGGCGATCGCGGAAGACGATCTCCACATCGACCTCCCACAGGTTAATCACCCGATAGTCCTGAACCGCTTGCAGTCCTAGAAACTCGGAACGGTAGCTTGTGGGAATAGTCGGGTTGCCTGAAGGGGGCAAGATATTCACCAGAACCGGATATATGGGTAAATTATATCGCTCTTCAGCGAGAGCGACGTAGGCCCGGATTCGTCGCGGCATTCGAGGATCACAACGGAGTTGGATTTCGTTGAGAACCAGAAATTCCCCATGTTCGGTACTCTCAACCCGCAACAGGACATCATTCTCCCGACTGACCCATTGAAAATCCGAGTTGAGAAAATCCACGACCCTGAGATTTTCTTGCTGCGTCACCCACTTGACCCAAGTTTCCGGGGCTAAGCCAATCAGTCGTTTACTCCCAATATCGGCCACTTTAGCCATAGTTGCACCTCCTTAAAACACCTCTATCATTTTGACAGCCTGAAGCAAATCGGGAACGACCTCTGGCGGCCATTCTCCCTCACAGCGTCGCCCATGATTGAGAATTAGACGAATACGATAATTGCCCGGATAGCCATCAGCCTCCATCCAGAGGCGATCGCTTTCCACCTCACAAGTAATGCGTTCTTCATCCATCAACTCCGGGCTAATGGCCACAATCGTCTCACTCAACTGTTGCAACAGACGGCGAAAATCCTCAAACTCCGCCTCAGTTAACTCAAAGGCGAAATTATCCCCCCCGAGTAACCCCACATAAGATCCAGCTTCAGGATGATAGCCCAGCCGCCAGCCCGGCCCCTGTTTGAGAATCTTAGCCATCGCGGCGGGGATTAAAGGTTTCGAGCGATCGCAGTTTCTCGTAGAGTTCCCGTTCCTCAGGGCTAATCTCTCGGGGAGTGACAATTTGCACCTCCACCAACTGATCCCCTCGCCGGCCATCTCGCGTCAAATAGCCTTTCCCGGCTAAACGTAATCGCTGTCCCGACTTCACCCCATTAGGAAGTCCCACTTTCACCAAACCATCGAGGGTTTTCACCTCCACCTTCGCCGCCAACACCGCCTCAGAGGGCGTCACGGGAACCGTACAGACAATATCCGCCCCTTCGAGGCGAAATAGAGGATGAGGGGCAACCGTGATTTTGAGATATAAATCCCCCCCTTGATTGCCCTGGCCCTTGAGGCGAATCCGTTGCCCCGTCACCATTCCAGGGGGCATTGTCACTTCGAGCGATCGCCCATCTTCGAGGCGAATCCGCTCCCGGCCACCCGTGTAGGCTTTCTCCAGGGGCAATGTCAGCCGCGCTTCGACATCCTGAGGGGCCGGACGCGAGACGGTGTAGGCGGTCTTCGTGGTGCGGGTGCGGAAGGCATCGGGGCCATCCACCCGTAGCCGAGTGCCTGGGGGCGGTTGCGGGGCGGTGCGGGCATTGGGACGACGATTGAGGAGATCATCGAGGAAACTATTAAAGTCCGCATATTGCTCAAAACGAGCATCCGCCGGGGCGGTACTGCGAGGATTGCGGGCCACCGGTCGCCGCTTGGCTTTCTTCTGATTGAGGAAGCGGCTGAACTGGTCGTATTGAGTGCGTTTGGCTGAATCGGATAGCACATTGTAGGCTTCCCCGATATCCTTAAACCGTTCCTCAGCCGACTTATCCCCCGGATTCATATCGGGGTGGTACTTCCGGGCCAGCCGCCGGTAGGAGCGTTTAATTTCCTCAGTTGAAGCGTCTCGGGGAACTCCCAATATCTTGTAGTAATCGCGGAAGTTTTGCATTAGGGGAGAAGAAGGCAAAAGGCAAGAGGCAAAAGGCAAGAGGCAAGAGGGAGGAAGACGTAGGGGCAACCATAACGGATTGCCCCGCCTTGCCTCGGATTGGCTTAGAACCAATCATCGTCGTCGCCCCAATCTTCATCATAGGCATTGGTGCGCGACATGCGGGAGATGCGATCGGGTGGGGGGCTGCGACGGGTGGGGCGGCGTTCCTCAAAGCCGTAGTTGGGATCTTCATCGCCGACGATGGTGCGCCGGATATTGTCGAAAAATCCATCTCCTTTGGCTTCTAAAGAGTATTCCGAGACTTCCCGTGTCAGTTCGTAGAGGGCATCCTGTAAACTGGCTGAGGCTAAGTCTAAGCCTCGTTCATCGTTGCGGGCGAGGCTATCGCGCAGTTCTCGCACCAGGGCTTCGACGCGGCGGCGTGTGCCTTGGGCAAAGGATAGCCCAAAATCTAGGGCCACGGAACGTAACTCTCGTTCGGCGCGGGCGGCCAGGGCTTCGGCGCGGTTGCGGCGATCGACTTTCTCCCGACGGAGGCGATCGGTTTCGGCGAATTTGTCGGCCTGACGGATGGCGTTTTGGATTTCGGCTTCGTTGAGCGTCGAGGCCCCTTGGACGGTGATACTCTGTTCTCGGCCGGTGGCGCGATCGAGGGCGCTGACTTGTAAGATGCCGTTGGCGTCAATGTCGAAGGCGACCTGGATTTGAGGAACCCCTCGCGGGGCTGGGGGAATGCCGCTTAACTTAAAGCGGCCGAGGGATTTATTGTCGGCCGCCATCTCCCGTTCCCCTTGGGTGATATGAATTTCGACTTGACTTTGGTTATTTTCTGAGGTTGAGAAGATATCCGATCGCCGCACGGGAATGGTCGTGTTGCGAGGAATCAGTTTTTTCATGACCCCGCCGATGGTTTCTAAGCCCACGGAGAGGGGGGTAACATCCAACAATAAGACATCGGCAATTTCCCCATCGAGGATTCCGGCCTGAATGGCCCCGCCGATGGCTACGACTTCATCGGGGTTGACGTTCTGATTGGGTTCCTTGCGAATGAGATTGCGCACCAAATCTTCCACCATAGGCATTCGCGTAGAACCGCCCACCAGGACAATTTCATCGATTTGTCGGGGATGCAGCCCGGCATCAATCACCGCCTGTTTTACCGGTAGCCGCAGACGACGCAGTAAGTCACCACAGAGGCCTTCAAACTGACCGCGCGTGAGACGGGTTTCGATATGTTTGGGTCCGTCTTCTGTGGCGGTGATGAAGGGGAGGTTAATGTCGGTGACGCCTACGCCACTGAGTTCGATTTTGGCTTTCTCGGCGGCTTCGGTGAGGCGTTGTAGGGCTTGGCGATCGCGCCGCAGGTCAATTTTTTCGGTTTCTAGGAACTGTTCGGCCAGGTAATCGACAATTTTTTTGTCAAAGTCATTCCCCCCGAGTTGGGTATCGCCGCTGGTGGATTTAACTTCAAACACGCCATCGCCGACTTCCAACACCGAGACATCAAAGGTTCCTCCCCCTAAGTCAAACACCAAAATGGTCTGACTGTCAGCGCGATCTAAGCCATAAGCCAGAGAGGCGGCGGTGGGTTCGTTGAGAATCCGTTTCACCTCCAACCCGGCAATCCGCCCAGCATCCCTTGTGGCTTGGCGTTGGGCATCGTTGAAATAGGCGGGAACGGTAATGACGGCCCCGGTCACTTCTTCCCCGAGATAGCGTTGGGCATCATCAGCCAGTTTCCGCAGAATCATGGCCGAGAGTTCTTCGGGGGCGAAATCTCGTCTCATGCGGGGACAGGCAATTTTGACGTTGCCAAAGTCATCGCGGCGAATGGTATAGGGAACCCGCTTCGAGACTGGGTCTAATTCGGTGTATTTGCGCCCCACAAAGCGTTTAATGGCATAAAAGGTATTTTGCGGGTTAAGGACGGTCTGACGACGTGCTAGCTGCCCCACAAGCCGTTCTCCGTCTTTGCTGAACCCCACGACTGAAGGGGTCGTCCGCATTCCTTCTGCATTGGCAATAACGACGGGTTTGCCGCCTTCCATTACAGCAACAACTGAGTTTGTGGTGCCTAGGTCAATGCCGACGACTCTTGCCATGATGCTTTTGCTATCTCCTCGTCGATTCTCACGTCTAGTTTAGGGCGGGGCTGATTGTACCCCGACGGTTTTCATATTTTATCGCGGCGCGGACAGGCTCTGGCGCTGCGATGGGTCAAAATCTTGGGGGAAACCGTTAGGATGGGAGCATCCGAGGATACTCCATTGATGTTCTATGGTACAAGTTCCCCTGTCCCCGGCTCCCCCCGAACCGATGACCCAGAATCAGGTATCATCAGGGGGGATTCCCTGATTCACATGGCCGGATTCAAAGATCATTTATGGTGCAAGAGTCTCAAGATAGACAATTTCAGGATGTGCAGTCCACATCACCTGCGACGGTTTCTCCTGCTGCTGAACCTCTAGGTGAGGTGCAACAGGTGGTGCGACAGGTGGCCCAGGGCTGTCAGGGGAATCCCGAAGCGTTGCTCGATCTCTTGCGGTTACTCGAAGCCCTCCATCGCGAGATTTGTGAACAAGAGTTTCGCCCCGCGCTGCCGGATACTCGTCGGGCGTTATACTCGTTTCTGCGGGAAATTGAGGCCCAGGGGGGCTGGCCCTATATCCCTCGAATGCGGTTGAAAACTCTGTTGGCTCATCTTGAGGCCCAGGCTTCGGAGTTGTCGGAAACGACGCTAGATTAAGGGCTGGGTTAGGCTTCGGGAAGATCGGCTAAGACGAGATGGGTGACGGTTCGGGCTTTTTCGTCGAGTCGTTCCCAGTCGACGTCTCCTTCGTCGATGAGGCTGGTGTCGATGTCGACTTCGCAGGCCTGTTCGGGGCTGGGGGTGGGAACATAATCTCGGAAACAGACGCGGTAGCAAAGTTCCCAGATGTCGAGGGTTTTCTGGCGATCGCCCAACTCTAACAGGAGCTGATAGCCGGGAACCGGAATCTGGGTTTCTTGGTAAGTGGCTTTCCAGGAGGTTTGTTCGAGACGTTTGCGGATGTTATCGACGATGCGAATGAGTGCGGGTTGCATCAGCAGTTGTGCCTGTTGCCAGGCGAGTTCGCTTTTGAATTTCGGTTTCATGGTTATCTTGTGGCCCCTGAGAGGGCGCGATCGCCTTAGGGCAGATTTTACCGCAACCGCCCAGAGAGATGCGCGATCGCCGCTCTCTGGGGAGTATCCTGGCTAGGAAGGAAATGGCCGCCCCGAGTCGTGCGACTTAATGGGCAGAACCATTGCCATGATAGTTTTCCGAGTCGTAAAAGCCGTTACGAGTCCCGAAAAACAGACACAACACCACGAAAACCGGGGTGAGTGCGAGTAGGGCGGTTTTGATATCCATACAATTTCTCCTGGGTAACTAATCTCGATTGCCAAATTTACTGTATCTTGTCTGGGAAATTCTGGGGGCTTGGCTCCATCCCCTAGGCGCGATCGCACCCCAATGGGGTAAACTGATAGCGAGCCAACACACTCAGCACTAGGACTTTAGGAATGATTTCGCTGACCCCAGAACTGCTTGCCCTCGCCTTGTATCTCGGTTTAGCCGGAACCTATCTACTCGTGGTTCCCCTGGGAATCTATTTTTATCTCCAGAACCGCTGGTATGTGGCCGGTTCCATTGAGCGGTTTATCATGTACTTCTTGGTCTTCATGTTCTTCCCCGGCATGATTATCTGGGGGCTGTTCCTCAACTTCCGCCCTCAAAAGCGTGAACTTAATCTCTAACGCCTCCGGTTACGCCTTTCCCCTCACGCTGAATCAAGCTAGACAATCTAACGGTCACTATGCGACGAATTGATGCACTTGCGATCGGGTTTGGTGTCTTTATCGCTGGAGGTGCCGCCTATCTAGTTCTACAACAGGTGGGGCTAGATGCGGCGTCGGCGGGAATCTGGAGTCAAGTGCTTCTCATTTCGGGGCTAATTGGCTGGGTGGCGACCTATTTATTTCGTTTCGCCACTAGCAATATGACCTATCATCAGCAACTTCGGGACTATACCCAGTCGGTGATTGAGAAACGCTGGGAAACGATGAGTTCTGAAGAACGCGATCGCCTCCTGGCGAGTCTCGATGAGTTAGAGTCATCCCCAGAGTCATCCCCTCCAGAGTCATCCCCAGAGTCATCCTCCCCCAAATCCTCTTCCCATCCTTCTGAATAATTCCATGAAATCGGTTTCTGAGTCGTTTGCGCACCTACGTCAAACGGGGCAATGTGCCTTAATTCCCTTCATTACTGCCGGAGATCCGGATTTAAAAACAACGGCTGAGGCCCTACGAGTCCTCGATCGCAGTGGTGCGGATATCATTGAATTGGGGGTTCCCTATTCAGATCCCCTCGCGGATGGCCCCGCCATTCAAGCCGCCGCCACACGGGCCTTGAAACAGGGAGTCCGACTCGACGATGTTTTGGATATTGTGCGGACAGTTGGCCCTGAAATTTCCGCCCCAATTGTTCTATTTACCTATTACAACCCGATTCTGCATCGGGGTATCGAAGCCTTCCTCAAATCCATTGCTGAGGCGGGAGTGAAAGGGTTGGTGGTTCCCGATTTACCCCTAGAAGAGTCCCAGTTTTTAATCGATTGTGCCGAGACGGTTGGGGTGGAAGTGGTGTTACTCATCGCCCCCACTAGCCCGAAAGAGCGGATTTTGGCGATCGCCGAAAAGTCCCAAGGCTTCATCTATCTCGTGAGTGTGACTGGGGTGACGGGAACCCGTACTCAAGTGAGCGATCGCGTGAAAGAGTTAATTCCCCAACTTCGGGCCATCACCGACAAACCCATTGGCGTCGGTTTTGGCATCTCGGAACCGGAACACGCCCGCCAAATGAAAGACTGGGGGGCAGATGCGGCGATTTGTGGTAGTGCGTTCGTGAAGCGTCTCAGTCAAGGCACAACGGCTGAAGGCTTAGCACAAGTAGAGCAGTTTTGTCAAGAGCTAAAGCAGGCGATTTCTTGAGGGAACAGGGAACAGGGAATAGGGAACAGGGAATAGGGAATAGGGAATAGGGAACAGGGAACAGGGAACAGGGAACAGGGAACAGGGAATAGGGAACAGGGAACAGAGTTCGTTCCTAAATCTCCCTCTTGCCTCTTGCCGCTTGCCTCTTGCCGCTTGCCTCTTGCCGCTTGCCTCTTGCCGCTTGCCTCTTGCCGCTTGCCTAAAGATTGCTTCGTTGTAGAGTTCCGACGATCGCGGGTTTGCCGTAGAAACGGGTGAGATTGCCTTCAAGGATGAGGGGGATGGTGTTCCCATGTTTGCCGCGTCCTTCACAAGAACCGCTAAAACTGCGAATTTCCCGGTTGAGACAGCGTTTAATATCTTGGAGGAGGCGATCGCCGCGATCGGGGCAAATCAACTCAAACATCGAATCGAGGGTAACTAAATCCTCAAGCCGGTAATCGAAAAAATGGGCAAAGCGAGGATTCGCATAGAGGAACTTCCCTTCGCCAGTAATAATATAAACCCCAGTTTCCGTCAGTTCTGTGTTGACGGTTCCTGGGGAGGGGGATGAACTCTCTCCAGAGGAATTTGGAGACGGATCCGAAATGGGAACCGACTCACTCGAACCAATGGCCTGTAAGTCATTGACTTCAGCCAGTTCCATTTTCTGTTGCACATTATCGAGGACTAACCCCACCACAGAAGCGACAACATCCACATAGCGCAGAATCGCCAGGTGACTAAAATGGGCCACATCCGGGTGCATCAGCGTCACCACCGCACAGACTTGCTTGGCCTTAAAAATGGGGATACAGAGAACCGATCGCACCTGATAGGGTTGATAGGCCAAGGTAACCCAACGATCATCAGCATCGGCGTCATCAATAATACCTAAACGGCGGCGTTTCACCACCCATCCCGCCAAGCCTTGATCTAAAACCTGTCCGATAAGGTTGCGTTTGAGTTCTCGCATCGTCGCGCCCCGTGCCAGAATACTCTCAATCACCACTCCCTCGTCATCGAGGAGAAAGACACTGCCCTCTTCCGCCGCCGTCAGACGGCTAAAGACTTGGATGATTTCGAGTAGGATGGATTTGAGCATTAACTGTCCCCGTGCCGCTCGTTGCGTGGCATAGGCGCTGGAGATTAACTCATTTTGGGCGGCGATCGCCCGTTGTAGGGCCTTAAGATGTTGGGCAGCAACCGGACGATCAGAATTAGGGGACACGGGTTTCTCGGAATTAGGGCGATCTGACATATCCAACCTCATTTTGACACCTGATGTCGTTTAATTATCCCTTGCCCGATGACGCACGTTAAGTATTAGACCTTCAAACGAGATTGATAATCAGCAGGTTACACCCGCCGTCGTACAATAGGAGGGTTGTAATTACGTTGAATGGCGGATGTCGATCCCACGATATACTTTGCCCGAAATGGGTGACCTTTGGACTGATCGGTATAAATACCAAACTTGGCTGCAAGTTGAAATTGCCGTTTGTGAGGCACAAGCAGAGTTAGGCTATATTCCAGCGGAGGCGGTGGAGGAGATTAAAGCCAAAGCCAACTTTGAGCCAGAGCGCATTTTAGAAATTGAAGCCGAAGTCCGTCATGACGTAATTGCGTTTCTCACCAACGTCAACGAATATGTCGGCGATGCTGGGCGCTATATCCACCTGGGGATGACCAGTTCCGATATGCTAGATACAGCTCTGGCGTTGCAGTTGGTGGCGAGTACCAATGTCTTGTTGCAACGACTCGAAGATACGATTCAGGCCATTCGCTATCAGGCGCAACAACACCGCCATACGGTGATGGTGGGCCGTTCCCACGGGATTCACGCTGAACCGATTACCTTTG
Source organism: Sodalinema sp. (assembly GCF_046483825.1). NCBI lineage: Bacteria > Bacillati > Cyanobacteriota > Cyanophyceae > Oscillatoriales > Oscillatoriaceae > Sodalinema > Sodalinema sp. The sequence goes on along the minus strand of NZ_JAWOCL010000279.1, from coordinate 1,123 downwards.
GCTTTAAGTTGGCTGGTTGGTTAGCCGAAATGCTACGTCACCGCGATCGCCTCGTGGCGGTGCGTCAAGCCGTGGCGGTGGGTAAAATCTCCGGTGCGGTGGGAACCTATGCGAATTTAGATCCTCGGATTGAGGCCCTGGCCTGTCAGAAATTGGGGTTAGAACCGGATATGGCCTCAACTCAGGTCATTTCCCGCGATCGCCATGCCGAATTTGTACAAGCGTTGGCTTTGGTCGCCGCGTCTCTGGAACGGTTCTCCGTCGAGATTCGTAACCTACAACGCACCGATGTCTTGGAAGTCGAAGAATACTTCTCCAAAGGCCAGAAAGGCTCCTCAGCCATGCCGCATAAGCGCAACCCCATCCGTTCCGAACGCCTGTCGGGGTTAGCGCGGGTAATTCGCGGTAATGCGGTAGCAGCGTTGGAAAATGTGGCCCTGTGGCATGAACGGGATATTTCTCATAGTTCCGTCGAACGGATGATTCTGCCAGACTCCTGTACCGTGTTGCACTTTATGCTGCATGAAACTACGGAGTTAGTGAAGCATCTACTGGTGTACCCCGAGAATATGCTGCGTAATATGAACCTCTATGGCGGAGTGATTTTCAGCCAGCGGGTGTTGTTAACCCTGGTGGGTAAAGGTGTGAGTCGCGAAGATGCCTATGCGATCGTTCAGTCTTGCGCTCACAGCGCCTGGAATCAACCCAATGGCGATTTCCGCAAGTTGATTACTCAAGATCCTCGGGTGGCGCAACATCTCACCCCCGAAGAGGTGGATGAGTGTTTCGATCCTAAATATCATCTGCGCAATCTCGATCAAGTCTATCAACGCTTGAACATCTAGGGAATGCCGGAAGTCAGCCGCTTCTCGCTTATTCAGACACCCGGTTTCTCCAAGAAACCGAGTGTCTAATCCCAGCCATCCACCCCAGGCCATTCAGACACCCGGTTTCTCCAAGAAACCGAGTGTCTAATCCCCGCCATCCACCCCAGGCCATTCAGACACCCGGTTTTTCCAAGAAACCGAGTGTCTAATCCCCGCCATCCACCCCAGGCCATTCAGACACCCGGTTTCTCCAAGAAACCGAGTGTCTAATCCCCGCCATCCACTCAAAAACTCTG